>JABMRW010000048.1 GCA_013202445.1 Deltaproteobacteria bacterium
AAGGGTCAGAAAAACATCAACGCCGCCTGTTTTTATAGGCGGCGCTAACTTAGGCTCTAGCGTGCAGCGAAACGGTACTACATGGGTTACACAATACGCTATTTTGTGACGCACCGGTGGTTGGTCTTCAGTTCCGATTAGTTCAGAGTCGCATTGCACTTAATAGCGGAATGGTGAGTACCACCAGCCCCCGGTTTCAGGCTTAATTGATACGTCCTCTTCTGGTAGGAGACATCCTATTTTACACTTGATAGCCGCCATAGAAAATGATAAAGTCTAAACGGCAAGTTTAATGAAGATTATATACCTTCACAGAAACCAGAGCCGGGTATTATGGCTAAAATAAGTCCGTACGCATACGGGCATTTACCCCTGTATTTTTACCTCACCGGGACCTACTCCAGGTTCCTGGCCACCGGTAAATGCCTGGGCTTTCCCCTGATTTTGCTGGTCCAGACGCAATCATTCTGTAACGGCCGGTGCTCAATTTGCCCCTACCCCACCGTCAGCAAGCAGCTACCCCAGGGCAGGATGGAATGGAGCCTGTTCCAGAAAGTAATAGACGAAGCGGCGGCAGAGCCACTCTTAGCTTCAATAGTCTTCGAACTGCACAATGAACCCCTGCTCGATGAAAGAATCTTTGACTGTGTCAGCTATATCAAGACCAAAGCCCCCGGCAAGCGTGTGGCAGTGGTCACCAATGGCGAATTACTGGACAGGTTCAGCCCCGAAGATATAGTGAGATCGAATCTGGATTCTTTAAGCATAAGCCTTAATGCACACTCCAGGGAGACCTACGAACGTATCAACACCGGGCTGGACTACGAAAAGGTGATGGATAATATCTCCCGCATGCTGTCCAACCCGTCCACCAGACAAAAAACAAGGCTAAACTTTATCCTGACCGAACAGAATGAGTCTGAGGTCTATGAGGCCACCAGGTACTGGCGGGAGCGGGGGGTTAGCACCAAAGTCTCGGGGGTAACCAACCGGGCAGGCATCCTGGAAAACTACGAAAAGCTCAGGCCTAAGGCCGGCTATGATAGCGGCTCCGGCCCGGCGGCGGGCTGGCGGCGTTTAAAGGGTGGGGTGAGACACGCTCTGGGCTGTCACGTGCCGTTCTATGAAATGAACGTCCTATTTAACGGAGATGTCCTTATATGCAGCGAGGACTGGAATAGAACTACCGTGGTGGGTAATGTAGCCACCCAATCCTTAAAGGAGATCTGGAACTCCGAAAAAGCTAATGAAAACAGGCGGCTATTACTAAAAAAGAAATTTGAGCAGTTAGATTCCTGTAAAGAATGTTGTATGGCTAGGTAGCGTGCTTTCTTAATTGCCACAGCAAGATTAAGCCGGCCAGAATAACGGCCCCGGCATTTACCAGCAGGTTAGGTGGTATCAGAGCAATTCCGGCTGCAACTAGCAATAACCTCTCAAAGATATTCAGGCGTTTAACCATCCACCCCTCGAGCGCCGATGCCAGGCAGAACACCAGTATGGTAGAAGCGACCAGAGCCCAGATTATCTCCACGGGGCTGCCGAACAGCAATAGAGCCGGGCGGTAAACAAAGACAACAGGAATTATAAAGCCCACTACGGCCAGGCGGACGGCGGTGAAGCCGATACGCCAGAAACTGGCCCCGGCAATACCAGCGGCAACAATAGCACCTATAGCTATCGGCGGGGTTATGAAGGCCAGATTAGCGTAGTAGAGGGAAAAGAAATGGGCGACCAGTACCGGTAATCCAGCCTTCACCATAAGCGGGGCGACAATCAGGACTGTCATCAGGTAAGCCGCCGTCGGCGGCACCCCGGTACCCAAAACGATGCAGGCCACCCCACCCATCACCGCCAGAAGCAGCAGGGAATTGCCCGCCGAGAGGCTGACCAGATGGCTGAAAGCGCTGCCCAACCCGGTCTGGAAAAGGGCGACTATTATTATCCCGCTCAGGGCGCAGACCGGTGCCACCCAGGCTAAATCCTGTACCGCCTCACCGAGAGCCTTAGCAATTTGCTTCAGTCCCATCCGGGTCTCTTTCCTGAGAGCCGCCGCCAGCGGCACCGCCAGCATCGCCCAGATTACGGCGGTCACCGGGTAATAGCCCGCCAGCAACAGCACAATTAAAACTACGAGAGGTATGAGTAAATGCCCCTGCTTTTTCAATTTATCCCACAGCTGGCTAAAATTTATCCTTTCGCCGCTGCCGGCTATGCCCAGGATTATGGCCTGGTAATGCACCTGAAGAAGCAGGCATAAATAATAAAAAAAGGCGGGGATTATGGCCAGTATCATTATCCTAGCGAAGGGTGTTCCGGTCAGCTCGGCCATTATAAAAACGATGCCGGTCATGATGGGGGGGACGATGCTGGCCCCGGTTGATGCCGCCGCCTCAACGGCTCCGGCGTAGTACGGCTTATAACCTATCTGCTTCATCATGGGAATGGTAAAGCTGCCGGTGATTATCATATTGGTGGCCGGCCCGCCGGTGACACTGCCCATAAAAGCGCTGCCGACCACGGCCACCTTGGCCGGCCCTCCCCTGGCCCCACCGGCCAGGGCCTGGCACAGGGAAATAATCAGGTCGCCCAGCCCGGCATACTGCATCAGTTTGCCGAAGACGAAAAAGAGGACAATAAAGGTAGCCGACATTCGCAGCGGTATGCCCCAGATGCCCTGCAGGCGCGCCCATACCGTGGTGTCTAAAATCTCGGTAAAGCTAAGGCCGGGATTTTTCCATATACCAGGCAGGTAAGGACCGAGGTACATGAGCAGCAGAAAGGCGAAAATGATAATCACAAACGGCAGGCTCACCGCCCTCCGGGCGGCCTCGAAGAGGAGCAGCAACATCAAAACGGCGGCGGCTATCTCCACGCCGGACAGCGGGGTGATCACCAGGTCACGCTGCATCAGTGTGTCCAGGTTTAACAGGAAATAAACGCCCACCGCCAGAGCCAGCAAAACGAGGATAATATCAACCACCGGCAGCCGGGCTGACTCTTTGCCCGAATAGGAAAAAACGAGCAAGGTCAGTATCAGGATGGAAAACAGGTGCACCACCGAGTGGAGGTCTACCGGGGCATGCCAGATACCCAGAGCGACGATATGGTATAGAGCAACGGCTACGGCAAAGGCGAAGGTGAGCCGCCGGATAATGCCGGACGGAAGCTTTCTTCTGGCTACCGGCCGGAATATGCCGCTTATCGGGCTACTCATAAAACCGCCTTGACCATAGACCCCTACCCTTTACCGGCTCTACCAGTCCACCCAGCCCATCTCCCGATAGAACTCCAAAGCCCCGGGGTGAATCGGCACGCCGGATTGCTCCATTACCTTCAGTGAGTTGGCTATAGCCGCGGGGGCCAGTTGCTCCTCAAAGTTAGCGCTGGCGGCGATGAGCATATCCTGGTGGCTGAACAAAGCCTTGAGTGTGTAATAGACGATATCATCTGGCATATCGGGACGAGTAGCCAGAAACTCGTAGTCAGTGACGGAGGGGACATCCTGGGTAACAAAGGGGTAAGTACCGGCGGGAATGACAACTTCGTCGTAGCCCAGCGACTTAAAAAACTGGATAAGTCCGGGGTCGTCAATAGGCAGCAGCTTCAGGTCAAAGGTTACCCCCATAAATACCGGGTACGGTATTGGCCCCCAGGACAGACCTATATCAACCGTTCCCGCCCGTAAAGCTTCAACACCCTCCGGCATGACCATCACGACGGTTTCGTGCCTGGCACCCCAGGCTTCAGCTTCACCCAGGCTCGACCCGTAGTATCCCAGAATCTTTTCAAACAGTAACTTGGCGACGCCGGCGCCAGTGCCCGCCTTGAAGGGATACTTCTTTTCCACGATATCACCAATGGAGTTAAGCCCCGTTTTAGGCAAAGCTAAGAAGTGGATAGGACGGTTAGTTACCGGCATAACGGCACTATAGGCTGTTGCCGCCTCAAAATCTATCTCCGGGTGCAAAGGCGCGTGGACTTCAACCTCAAGATGGCGCGGGTACATGCTAAAGAAATAGTCCGCCTCGCCTTCAATACGTTTGTTCATAACCCGCGCCTCACCGCCGGCGGCCAGCGAGGTTACCTGCCAGTTCGGGTACTCCACCCTTATCGCCTCGGCAATGGTATCGGCTCTAAGCTGCTGGCTGGTCCCGGCACGGAATCCCATTACAATCAAATCAACATCCTGGGGCATATCTTCCGGTGGCGTGGTTGGTGCCGATGCGGGGCAGGCCGTCAGCAGGACAGCCAGCGCCAGCACCATACATACCGCTGGTAATACAAGTCGCTTGATAGTCATTTTTTATTTACTCCTTTACTCTTTAGTCTTTACCTTCTGAATATGCAGAGGCAGCAGCTTGCCGGCGGCAGTAATAATCGGCCGCATGCGCTTCACCCGCAGCATATCCGCCTGGGACCACATCTCGGCCATCATCCGCTGCGTGTCCTTCCCCTTGCTCAGTTCAGCGAGGATAGTTTTGACAAGCTCAGCCTCGTCTATCTCGCCTACTTCAGGGCTAACTAACACGCTAAGTGATGTATAAGCCCGTTCATCCTCATCCTCCACCATCTGGTAATCGGTGGAAGCGCCGCCGAATTTAGCCGGCAGCACCTCCTCAATAATCCTTAGCAAATCGGTGCCGACAAAGCTCATTCCTTCACCGGTGAGCTTATCAAAACTGCGTATATTGTAGAGGTGGTCGGTCAGTCCCAGCTCTTCAAGCGCACAGCCGCAATGCCTGGTCTCAATCACCCCGTGGTCACCACTCTCCACATTCAGTAGCATCTTGGGCGCCTTGGACAGAAGAGAAGTAAAGAGAAAGGCATTGACTGAGGCGCCACCAAAGGGCGTTTCCCGCCGGTGCTGAATTACGGCGTGGAAATCCATTAGAAGGTGGATATCATCGGAGGCCGCCGTCTGACCGGCACAGCCAAAGCCGATAATGCCTACCTCGGCCGAGGCGTACATGTTGATTGCTCTAGCCCCAACCGCGCTGATTTCTTTAGTCTTGGCCTCGGTAAGCGGCTCGCCGGCCACGGCGAAGGTAGCCCCGGACAGGTCTAACTGCCCCTCCACAGCCGCCTGGCAGACTCTGACTGCCGAACTGGGCAGGGTCCACAGGACACAGCCCCGCCCTCTCTGCAGTAACTCCACCAGGCAAGCGGCGACCTTATCGGCCTGCTCAAGGCTGACATACTCAGGCCTGGCAAAAGTAGCCCCGAAGAGCCGCCCGGCGTAAACGGCGTAAGCGATGGCCAGACGCTTGGTCAGGGAGGGCCTGATTGTCCTCGCCGCCACCGGCGAAAACCACCTTACCGGCGGGTTACCCATCTTAATTGACCGGAACATCGTCGGTAGCCCTGCGGTCGAGGGCAATATCGGCATCCACAGCAAAACCGGGCTGCCCAAAATACCATAAGCATCAAAGGCAACCGCGTTTTGGGCAGCATGATAATAATAACGGTCGAAGTTCATCATAACCCTGGTGCCGGTGCCGCGGCTGGCGCTGCTGCTGGCCTCAAAATGCCGGACCAGGAAGGGGTTGTTAAAGTCGTCTTCCTTGAATCTAAAGGCCTTCCCGCTGCGGACGACCTCTTTTTTGCCTTTGAACTCCTCGATGGTTATATAGACGCCGGCTTCCCTCAACTTACGGAGGGCAGGCTCAATACCATCCGAGCGCACCATTTTTTCCAAATCAGCGTATTCACAGCCGGCCAACTCAAGCAGCTTGAGGTAGGGGCTGGCGGCGTTATCGTAGATGGCCCTCTTTACCATCGCCAGCAGGTTCTGCTCCCTATTCTGGAGTCCCTGCTTTACGATTTCACGGCTCTGCTCCAGAGTAACTGGCTCTCTGAGAAAAGCCTTTAGCCCCCAACCCAAGCGCCAGTAGGCCGCCAGTTGATTAAATAAGGACATTCTGCCTCCGGACCGGAATCAGTAGATTTTAACATATACCTATGAAGCCGCTCAATACTGCGCTCATATAGACGCGGTATCCTGCCAACTATCACGCTGTATATTGAGTCCTAGACCTGCTCAAAACACAAGCAGCGGCGGTCACATTTGTCCATTATGTGTTGTGGGTAACAAGAAAAGCTGGATATCTGTGAATAGATATCCAGCTTTCGCTAATCCCGATTCCAATAGTATCGGCATTAGCTCTTTCCTATTCTGAACATCTTGGTGCCACATACGGGGCATACACCCTGCGTTGCTGGCTTGCCATTCTTCATGGTTATCGCCTTGGCATCCTTCATTTCTCTCTTGGTTCGACATTTCATACAGTATGCTTGCATTGGTCTACCCCCCTTTTGTTACGAAGCATAAGCTATTCGTTTCTGCAATGTCAATAGTCACACACCTAGTTAACAGGTAAAACAAGCTTGGAATGTGTGATTGGGCATAAAAAGAGGCTCCCAAGTGTGAGAACTGCCGGGGAGCCCCTCTCTTCCCTTATCAGACGCCCCAGAATGGCTTTTTAGCCACTTCCCCAGGAGGGGGCAAGGATTATCCCTTGCCCCCACCCTCGGTAGGGAGGGTAAACAGTTCCGGCTGTACCAGCTTATCCCTGGCGGCTTTCTCCACCCTCTCCTGGCGCTTCTCATCCCGGTCGCGCTCTTGCCTGGCTTTGACCCTTCTTTCGTAGAGCCACCTCTTAAGGCGGTTAAGGTCGTCCTCCTGGTTGCGGGTTAGTGACTCCACCCGGATATCCTCGGGCATGGTGGCCCCGGACTGCGGGGTTCGCTGCTTCTCATAGACCTTGGTGGTGATGTAGAGGTATATCTGTGCCCAGTCGTGGTCAAAAGGTGCTGTTAGACCAGCGGTGTAGAGATAGGCACAAGCCTCGGCGTCAGTACCGGTCATCTCCTCCCCTTTGATAACCTTCATGTTTTCAATCAGCCTCTCCAGGGTGATGGCGCTTTTCAACCAGTCGGGGAGGGTATCTCCCCATCCCCCGGGCATGACGATAATCGGGTCACATATGGCGCCTACGATTTCCGAGATGCCTTTTTCAAGCTCCCTTTCAGCTGTCATCTTAATCCCCTCTCTTAACGTGAAGCCCGAAGGACACGCCGAGGTAGCCGATTGTGTAGTTGGCGATGTCCTCGCGAATTCGGTCTTGCTCTTCGCCGGAGAATTTCCCCAGGCACTCCTCGAGCGTTTCGGCGACCTTTTTTATGGCCTTCTCTTTCTTGTACTCGTAGTCAGCCCGTTCCGTCTTCGGTTGATCTTTCATGCTCACCTCCTTTCAACAAGGTCAACTCCGTGTTTTGCGAGCAAAGCCTTGGCTTGAGCAATATCAGTCTCCTTCTGCCGGTTCTGAGCCTGCTTTATCAACGCTGGCACATACTTTGAGGCGATGCGGACCATCTCGGAGTTGATGTCGTGGTGGTCACCGCTGGTATACCAGCCGATCATGCCGTACTCGATGGACTTTGGTATGCCGTCCCGGCCGTCGAACTGAGAAAGAAAGTGCACGATATCGTCGCCACTCTCGAAATAGGTAGCGAAAAATCCGTGTATGCTGTAGTGGGCGATGAACGAGCAGTGCATAATCAGGTGAGTGTAGAGAGCTTTGGTGAATTTTTCCTTCTTCAGCCCGCTCTGCAAAAAGAGCTCCCACTGCTTCAGCACCTTTCTCTTCTCGGCCGCTGTCATAAACTCTACATCATGCATAACGCCTTCCTCGACAACTTCAAAAAGAGTCATAATGTTCCTCCTTTCAGTCGGTCCGCTTGGAAGGGTAGGAGAGGCCAGACGAAGATAGCCTGGCCCCCCCATATTGCCTACCACTCGACGAACATGGGCATCAGGAGCACGAGGGGCGATGTGCTGTGGCGGAAAAGGGCCGGGGTTTTTTCGCTCTGGGTGCTCATGGTTATTAACCCTTCCTTCCCCTTGATGTACTCGAGCAGGTATTTGACGTTGAAGCCAATCCTGCCGGGTTCGTCGGCCTCCACAGGGATGGCGGTTTCAATACTGCCCGACTTTTCGCTTTTCGCCGATACCGACATTGACTTTTTCTCCCACGAGCACCGGACGATCCCGCTGTTATCCTTGGCCGGCGTCTGGACGGCGTGTACCGCTCTCTCGAAGTCCATTGCCATAAACTTCACCTGGGGCTGGGGATCCTTGGGGAGGAGAGCCTTCATGTCCGGCGGTTCGCCTTGTATCAACTTGGTGACCATACTTACCCGGCCGAAGCGCACCCTGAGCTTGTCGTCATCGAAGGTAAGGTCGACCATCCTCTTGGAGGTTACTATCTGCGCTATGGTATCTCCGGATGGCGCCTCCCTGGGGGTCTTAGCCCACAGGTGGGTAAGGTACCGGATAGCAGGGGCGGGGACGATGGCGTTGGCCTTGCCCTTGATGATCAGGTTTATCGGCAGGGACTTGTAGCCCATACGGTAGCCATCCCCAGCTGCTATCTCCAGGTTTTTCCCCAGGAAGAGGATTACGCCGGAGAGCACGGGGCGCGAGTCATCGGACGCGCAGTAGCCCAGCATCGAGGATAGGGCCGGCACCAGGGTGTCGCCGTTCACTCTATCCTGCTTCTCAGTCTTAATCGCAGGGAAACCCGGGAAGTCGTCGGGACTCTCGACATCAAAAGAGGCGCTGCCGTCGGACCAGGCGAGCTTCAGGTGTTTAGCCTTCTGCTCAATGGTCAGCAGCTCGTTCCCATGGACGCGCTTAAGGAGATCCAACACCGGGGATAAAGGAATCAAACACTTGCCGTCTGCCCCCTCGATATCCACGGAAACCGCCGTCTCAAGGTCGATGGCCTCAGCTCTGCCTTCGCCGAGGAGTATATTTTTCAATACGGGCAGGGTGGGTTGTCTCGGGACGATCGGTTTAAGGAGCTCAAGGGCCACTCTAAGGGTATCCACTCTCATCTTCATCTTTATCACCTCCTCTCTGGCCTATTTATTCACCGCCGGCAGGCCAACCCCGACGGTTGGTGCCAACCTAGAACATTGGCTGTGTGCGGTTTGCCGCTGCAGGCTTGGCCGTCCTGCCGGGGGCCTGAGCCGGCGCAGCCTGGGATGGCAGCGGGGTTTCGCACTTCGGGAACTGCGGGTTTGTTTCCCAGAGCTGCCTGGCTTCCCCTACAATGCCCGGCACCCTTCCCAGACCAGCCTCGAGGTCACCCTCGAAGGTGTGGAGAATAGGGTCGCAGTCCGGGGACTGCACGCCTATCAAGCCCTTGTTGTCCTGGTGGGTGATGACGATTTTGATTCCGTCATTCATGGATCACCTCCTTCCGTTTCCCTTTTTTTATCCCCCAGATGGACTTTATCGATGCAGGTGTAGCCGGGACGCTGACGAGTGTTCCGGCTTTTAAATCAATGTAGAGCTGCACCCACGTGCAGGTGCCGGTGATGAGGCGGTGCACAACTTCCACGACCAGGGCGGCCATGGCCAGGTTGATGGTTGGCCCCTGCTCCTCGGCGATTTCGGCGCAGTCCCGGCCGCGCGGCGCCTGGTTTAAGAGGTCCGGCCGCTGCAGCGTGGGCAGGGGAAGAGCGTGGTAGATATCTTTCTCGGGCGTGCAGGCGGCGATGGTTTCGGTATTTCCGATGAGCACCTGGCCGAAGTCATCCCCGTTGCCGGCGTCCACCCACCACACCGCCGGCCCGGGGTATGAATATAGGCCGTTTCTAATTAGCGCGTGGATGTCTTGCCGGGCGGGGCCGTTATCCACGCACCCGATGATTAACCCGGGGTAGGGGATTTCCGCCATGCGCACCGGCAGGGTGCTGTATCCGACGAGCCGGTCGAATTCTCGGGCCAGCCGCTGCGCCAGGACCTCGCTCTTAAACTTCCCCAGGTCCTCCCTGTAAAAGCATTGCCGGGTGAGGTTCCGCTCCTCTACCCGGTCGAGGTCTATCAGCACCAGCTTGGCCTGCTGGGGCAGGAGCCGGCAGATCCCCTCGGCGGCAAAGCCACCGGTACCGCCGCAGCCGACTACTGTCACGGCGAAGGGTCTGTCGGCAAACCTATTGTCCAGCCTATACATCGAAGATATCCTTCATGGTGACCGGGGCGAAAGATCCGTAAACCCCCAGCCTCATTTCTACCTCGGGGATAAGCGTATCGAGTTCCCCTGCTACCATATAGAGGCCTAGCCCCTGCTCGTCGGCATCGTCGACGCCGCTGAAAAACGCACCCATGGTGCCGTGGCCGTGAATATCCAGCATGGTCGAGCTAACCCGCTCGTATTTAACCTCCGCCGGCTTGCCGCTCTGCTCGGGGGTGATGAGGTGGTACTGGCCGTCCCAGGTTACCGCCAGGTACCGCTCCAGCGGGCAACTGGCCACCAGCGCGGATATGGCCAGGTCATAAAGAGCGCGGGGGATCTTGCCGTGGGTGAGCTCTAGCTCCTCGTAGAGGGGGGCGAGCCCCCTTATCTCCGCGGGGCTTACACACAGAGTTGCCCTGAGCAGCGAGTTCCGGGCGCGTATGAAAACGCCGGTCTCGGCGAAGATGTAGTCGTAGTAAAGGCCGGCCTCACCGGTCAGCCCCTCTTTGGTGTTTAACAGGTAGCCTACTGGTTTCACTGTAAGATGTCCTTTATCGTTCCTATTCGCACCAGGTCCTTCAGTGGGTATTTGGCCTTCCCGTCCAGCTCCTCCCACAGCTGCAGCAGGTCTTTGGGGTATTTCTTCGACCTGTCGTTGTACTGAGCCTCCTTGGTGAAGAAGCTGGTGAAGAAAGACTCGGGTATCTCGCTCACATCCGGAGGAAACTTGTGGGTGCCGGCGCAGGTGTCGCCGCTGCTGAAGACGTTGAACAAAGGGGCGTGGTAGATAACGTCACGCTGCGACACCGGCCTCTTCTTGGCAGCGTAAATCCTGGGCTGCCTGCCCGGTGAGCAGACGAAGATTAGCCCCGGCAGCGGCAGCTTAAATCTCCTGGGGGGTTTAAACGCCTCCAGCATCAGGGCTGCTTTCCAGACCCCAGACGGGCGCCAGAGAGCGAACTCAGGGCCGGCTTTACTCTGCCGCCACCAGAGCGTGCCTTGAGGCAAAAGCCCTGATGACATCGGCACTTCATGGAGCAGCGCCATGGTTAAATCTCGGGCTGAAATCATCTTGGTCTGGATAACCTTGTCTTTTAACAGGTAAAAGAAAATCGAGTCCTGGTAGAAGTCGAGCCTGGCCCTGATCTTGTCCGGAGGAATTTCAAGGCCAATGGGCATCTCCCACTGGTAGCCTTGTAGTTCCTCCGTCAGCTCTTTAACCATTTGCCCTCCCTTCTAAAATAAAAATCACTATTTCCTCGAACCGACCTGGGAGGTCGCCCTCAAGCCATTCAACAAATTCAGTAAGCCTGTTTTCCGTGTCCTGCGCCTGATGCCATTGCCTCGTCAGCTCCTCCACATCTTCCCTGTCCCAGCCGGGGATGTCTTGCATCAGCATCTCGTAGTCGGTATCCAGGAAGAAGTTATTGGTGCAGCAGTGGAGCCTGTCAGTCCAGTGCGCCAGCTGCTCATATGTAGTGCCGTTGAGGAGCTTGTGCGCCTCCTCCGGCTCGAGCTGGATGGCGGCGGCGCGCTCGATAAGCTCCTGGGGGACGTGCTCCTGGCAGGCTTCGGCCAATGATACGCTCGCCCCCTCTAAATCTTCGTAGGGATTGCGTATAAGGTAGGCAATCAGCTGTATTCCCGCACGGTACTCCGAGGATATCTCGTGGTAGTCGTCATAAGATATCCCCTGGACTGTTAGCGGGATGCGGTAGGTAAGCTCCTCGTACTCACCGGCATCGCCATACCTGACGTAGTCGTCAAGGGGAAAGTAACGGTCCGCAAAATAATCGGCGAAGACGGATATCTGATCGCCCGGGCTTGTCTCGGAGAGGATGTCCTGCCTCCTCTCCGGAAGAAACTCATCGACCAGGTTGAGAAAGTCAGCGAAGGCCTCCGCGTTGTCAAGCCAGGCGATGAGTATGCTTATTGACGGCAACCCCTTAGAAGAGAGCTTGTCGGCCAGGGTTAGGATTGGGCCATCTCTTTCAGACATTTGACCGCCTCGTTTGTCGACGCAGAGTAAGCCTTCGCCTCTTCGACCGCTTCCGTAAGCTCTTTTTGGTGAAAGGCTACCTTTGCCGGGTCAATCCCCCCGTTTCCACCAACCAGCTCGTGGGCCAGGGGGAAAATCCGGAGGCGGGTTTCAGGGACCGCCTTCAGGATCTTAATTAAATCTTTAGGCTTCACTATCCCTTGGTACCAACCTTTCTGACGAACTCATAGAGAGTATCATCGCCGCGCTTGGCTTCCTTGACTTCGGCGTTGGCCAGCTCGGGGAAGAAATCGGACATCCTCTTCTTGACATCTTCTACGGTTGCGTCGGGGTCATGGTCGGGGAACTCTCTCCCGTCATAGACAAATATCCTGCTCATCGGTCACCTCCTTTCTGCTTTTGTTTACTGTTACTCCATCCAGATAAGCACTGTCTTGGTTTTCATCTCCAGGCCGCAGGAGTTGCACTTGCCGGCGCTGGGCATGTTGTCGCAATCAATGTCATCGCTCCCGCAGTGCGGGCAGAGGATGATGTCCCCCTCCCCGTATTCTTTGCGGTGCTCCGTCTTGCCAGCCTCAACCCGCTGCGCCTTGAGAAGTTCTGGCCAGGTGTGGTATCTGAGGTAATCGCTGAACTGCTCGATGGCAGCCACCTTGGCCTGCTCCTCATTCTGGGCCTGGTCGTCTTCCACCCGTAGGCGGATATCGGCCGTCACAATGAAAGGCATAGTTCACCTCCTTTACTAATATTCGTCAGGAAACAGCACGGTCGTTACTGACCGGTCGGCTTCGGTGATAATCCAGATTTTCGGCAGGCCGTCGTGCTCGTAGGCTGACAGCAGCCTGAAGCCCTGGATTAGGCTGGTCTCGTTTTCTACCACGTCCTCGGCGCTCAAGTCGCCCCAGTCGCCTTTTTCGTGGCGCTGGAGGCTCTTCCTAACAAACTTGGCGAAGGCCTCGTCAGAGGCGGCCCTGTCGTTGACGCCGGCGGTAGTAACAAGACGCCCCATAGGGAACTTATCTCCCATAGCTTCAATCTCCTCTCTCCTGCGTGCAGGGGGATAATCGGGGATAAAAAAGCCCCCCTTCTCCTTCATAGGGGGATGGGGAGTAAAACAAACCGCCCTTAACGGGCGGTTTTTAGCAAAAAGACACCCCAGTAACGCGGTGTCTTTCCCTGTTTTGCCTAGTGGCTCAAGTAGTGTCTAACCGCTTCTCTACAAACTTGCTCAACTCTCTTTTTATATTCGGGGGGTAGTGGCTTGCCATATCTAATAGCCTTGCGCCTTCTGTT
Organism: Deltaproteobacteria bacterium; assembly: GCA_013202445.1. Lineage (GTDB taxonomy): Bacteria > Chloroflexota > Dehalococcoidia > Dehalococcoidales > BS750m-G39 > JABMRW01. The sequence goes on from JABMRW010000048.1 coordinate 13,318, forward strand.
TTTGCTAACACCCTTGAGGCTTTTACCTAGCTCAATGTATAGGTTTGCATAGGAACTGGATACCCT
>JABMRW010000049.1 GCA_013202445.1 Deltaproteobacteria bacterium
GGGAGCAGACCCTCAACCAGATTCTGGTGGAGATGGACGGCTTTGACACCAATACCAGCGTAATTATTCTGGCGGCCACCAACCGCCCCGATATACTAGACCCGGCCCTGCTCCGCCCCGGCCGCTTTGACCGCCGGGTAATTTTAGACCGCCCCGATATCAACGGACGCTCTGCCATTCTCAAGGTGCACTCCAAGGGCAAGCCACTGGCGAAGGAGGTCGACCTAGAGGTACTGGCCAAGCAGACTGTCGGCTTCAGCGGCGCCGATCTGGCCAACCTGGTCAACGAGGCGGCCATTCTGGCGGCACGCCGGGGCAAGAAAGCCATCGATATGGATGAGCTGGAGGAGTCCATAGACCGGGTGATTGCCGGCCCGGAGAGAAAGAGCCGGCGTATAAGCGTCAAGGAAAAGGAAATCACCGCCTACCACGAGGCGGGGCACGCCCTGGTAGCCAAGATGCTGCCCAACGCCGACCCGGTACACAAGATTTCAATAGTAGCCCGGGGCATGACCTTGGGGCACACCCGCCAGCTGCCTATTGAAGACCGCTACCTGATGACCCGCTCCCAATTCAACGCCATGATAGCCACGCTTCTGGCCGGCCAGACGGCCGAAGCACAAATCTTCAATGAAATTTCAACCGGCGCCTCCGATGATATTAGACGGGCCACCGAGCTTGCCCGCAAGATGGTAACTGATTTCGGCATGAGCGAGAAACTGGGCCCCCGGAGCTTCGGGGATAAGCAGGAAATGGTCTTTTTGGGCCGTGAAATCTCGGAGCAGCGGGACTATAGTGAAAAAGTAGCCCAGGTAATTGACGAAGAGGTCCAGGCTATCATCCAGTCTGCCCACGACGAAGCCAGGCATATCTTGACCAAAAACAAGAAAAGGCTAATCCATATTGCCGAAAAACTGATAGCTCAGGAGACCATAGAGGGCGACGAGCTGGAGGCCGCCTTTACCGAATCCCTTTCCACCCGGAAAAAGGTGGAAGTCCCCACCCCACCCCCGGCCCCACCAGCCGAAGAGCCCAAGGCGGAGGTCAAGCCGGCGCCCGGGAAACCCAGGGTCGTCCCCCAGATTGTCCCCAAGCAAGCCCCGCCCTCTCCACAACCGTTATGAGTGACAGCGGCGTGATTGAGATTACGCATAAGCCAATCTCCCCGGAGCGAGTAATCAGCCAGGTCAAGACCGATGGCAGCGGCTGCGTGGCAACCTATGTCGGCCTCATTCGCGACCTTTCCCAGGGCAAAACGGTGGCTTCGGTGGAATATGAAGATGCCCGGGGAACGGCCGCCGACGGCCTCAAAACAATAGCCGGCGAAATCAGGCAGAAATGGCCAGTGGAAAACATCGCCATATGCCACCGGGTAGGTAAGCTTAAAGTCGGCGATATAAACTTTCTCGTTGCCGTCGCCAGCGCCCACCGCCAGGAAGGCTTAGCCGCCTGCGGTTATGCCGTTGACCGTTTCAAAGAGCTCCTGCCCACCAAAAAGACAGAGACCTACACCGACGGCAGCACCTCGGTTACATCTCAGTAGCCCAAAAACTGCCCAAACCCACCCTTGACACCACCCCACCCAGGCGATAAAGTTAAACTAGTTCTATGCCAGAAAAAAACTTCTCCGGGCCGGCGGTAGCAGTAGATAACCTGTCCTTTAATTACGGCCGTCAGAAGGTGCTTGACGAACTGTCGCTGGAGGTTCCCACCGGCATCAGCTTCGGCCTGCTCGGCCCCAACGGCGCCGGCAAAACAACCTTAATCCGCCTGCTGGTCGGCCTGCTCAAAGCCAGAGCCGGCACCATCCTCACCCTGGGTAAAAAACCTTCCCCCCGCACCGCCCACCTCACCGGCTATATGCCCCAGCTGCCCTCCCTCTACGCCGAACTGTCGGTTATCCAGAACGTCAACTTCTTCGCCCGCATCTACCGCCTGATGGACAGGAAACAGAGAACGCAGCGGGTGGAAGAGGTAATCAAGCTGGTAGACCTGTGGGAAGACCGCAATAAAAGCGTCACCAACCTGAGCGGCGGCATGAGGCAGCGGGCCAGCCTGGCCTGTGCCATCGTCCACAACCCCCCCTGATTTTCCTCGACGAGCCCACCGTCGGCCTTGACCCCGAACTCAGGGTTCATTTCTGGGACTACTTCCAGGGGCTCACCGCCAGCGGTTCCACACTAATCATATCCAGTCACACCATGGACGACGCCGCCCACTGCGACCGTCTCGCCTTCATGCGCGACGGCAAGATCATCGCTTTAGGCACCCCCGATGAGCTAACACAGGCCACGGGACAGGCCAAAGCCACCCTGGAGGACGCCTTCCTCTACTTTATCAAGCACGGCGGGGTGAATAAAAATGTCCAGTAGCACGCTTGTCATCGCCGGCCGGATTATTAACCAGCTGGTTCGCGACCGGCGCACTATAATACTAATCGCCGTCGTGCCCCTGGTGATAGCCAGCCTGGTCGGCGTCAGCGTCCCCGATAAGAAAATACTGGACTATACGGCTCCGGCCATACTGGCGGTGCTGATACTCTTCTTCGGCTTCCTGCTCACCGGCATCAGTTTCCTCAGGGAGCGCTCCCAGGGAACGCTGGAACGGCTGATGGCCTCGCCGGTATCCAGGCTGGATATAGTGGGCGGTTACCTGCTCGGTTTCCTGCTCTTTGCCGTCGTCCAGACCATGATCCTGTTTTTCTATCTGATATACGTGATTAAAGTCAACTACTACGGCGACCTGTGGCAGATTCTCGTGTTCCAGGTTCTCATCGGCATCGGCGCCGTCTGCATGGGGACTTTCTTCTCGGTACTGGCTAAAAACGAGTTCCAGATGGTGCAGTTCATCCCCATGATTATCGTGCCCCAGATGTTCCTCTGCGGGCTGATCTGGCCGGTAAGCCAGATGCCGGAATACCTGCAGTGGCTGGCCAACGCACTGCCCATGACCTACGGCGTGGAAGGCACCAGGGCGCTGATGTTACAGGGGCAAAACCTGCTGGATATCGGCAAAGAAATCGGCGTTCTGGCGGCATATGCCGTGGGCCTGCTGATATTATCCGCCATCACCCTCAGGCGGGGTAAGGGCTAGTTCTTGCGGCTGACCACGAAGTCGGCTATCTCCACCAGTGTTTTGCGGACGGGCTTATCGGGTAATGACTCCAGCTCCCGGCGGGCTTTATCGCAGTAGTCCGAAGCAACCTTATAGCATTCCCGCTCCACTGACGAGCTGCCGACCATATCTATAGCCCGTTTTATCTTACCCTGCCGGGCCGCCTCCGGCATATCGGGGTTATCAAACAGCTCTCTCACCGGGTTATCTTCGGGATATTGCTCCAGGAGCAGCATCGCCGGCAGGGTAAGCGTTCCCTGAGCCAGGTCCGAGCCTACCGGTTTGCCCAGCTCCCCCTCGGTGCCGGTAAAGTCGAGCAGATCGTCCACAACCTGGAAGGCGATGCCCAGGTTAGTGCCGTAGCCCTTTAGCGCCTGGATGGACTCCTCCGGGGCCTGGCTCAGGATAGCCCCCGACTGGGTGGACAGGGAGAACAGGGAGGCGGTCTTACTGGTAATCCGCTCAAAGTACCGTTCGCGGCTCTGCTCCAGTTTAAAGGCATCAAAGGTCTGCTTAAGCTCCCCGCTGGAGATAATCTGCAGGGTCTGGGAAAATAGCCTGATTACCCGCAGGTTCCCGGTCAGGGCGGCAAACTCCCCCGCCTTGGCGAAGAGGTAGTCCCCCAGCAGCACCGCCCGGTCTTCCCCCCACAGGCTGTTAACCGTCGGCCGGCCCCGCCGCACCGAGGAGTTATCAATAGCGTCATCATGCACCAGGGTAGAGGTATGCATCAGCTCAACGGAGGTAGCCATGGGCAAAAGCAGGTCAAGGTCGTAGTTATAAAACCTGGCCGATAAAAAAGTAAGCGCCGGCCGGACGGCCTTGCCCCCCAGCAATATATGCTTCAGCAGCTCGGCCAGGTCGGGGAAGTCGACCTCGGTGACCGTCTTTATCTGGCCCTCTACCTTGGCTAAATCCTGCTTAACCGATTGATAAATGGCTTTAAGCTCCAAGCGTCTCTCCTTCAACTGATGGGCAGGCGGAAAAGCTCTATGGTGTTGCGGGCGGCGGTCTCGGCCACCACCCCCACCGGCGCCTGCCTGACCTCAGCCACCTTCTCGGCGGTAAGGGCTACATACGCCGGCTCATTGCGCTTCCCCCGGTGGGCCTGGGGGGCCAGGAACGGGCAGTCCGTTTCCAGCAGCAGCCTGTCCAGGGGCAGCTCTCTGGCCACCTCTACCAGCTCCCCCGCCGAGGGGTAGGTCACCGAACCGGCCAGCGAGATATAAAAACCCAGCTCAATATAGCGCCGCGCCACCCCGATATCACCGCTAAAGCAGTGGATAACCCCGCGCTTACTGTCCTTATCGGCAGGGGTGGCTTTCACCCAGTCATTCAATATATCAAATACCTCTTTATGGGCCTGGCGGCAGTGCACCACCACCGGCAGGCTTAATTCACTGGCCAGGTCAAGCTGCTTTTTAAAGACCTCAAGCTGGCGCGGGCGCGGCGACAGGTCGCGGTAAAAATCAAGCCCGATTTCGCCGATAGCCACCACCCGCCAGTCTCCGGTTAATTCAGCCAGGGATTCAAGGTCGCCCTCTTTCATCCTGGCCGCCTCATGGGGATGGAAGCCCACCGCCACAAAGACGTCGTCATACTTTTTGGCCATCTCCAGCGATTTGCGGCTCGATTCGGCGTCCAGCCCCACGTTTATCACCGCCCTCACCCCCTGCTGGCGGGCCCGGGCCAGTACCTGGTCGCGGTCTTTATTAAATTCCGGTAAATCGATATGAGCGTGCGAATCTATCAGCAATTGACCTGCCCCAGCCGGGCTGTCTCCTCATCAATCAGCTTATCATCCAGCTTGGTAAACAGGGGCTTGGGCTCCAACAACTTCTGCCCCGCCGGTAAATCCTGCCAGTTCCAGCCGCAATCTTCTACCCTGCCCGCAAAGCCGAGGTACTCATGCAGTTTCTGGGAGCTGAAAGGCAAAAAGGGACACAGCATCGTTTTTAGCTGAGAAATTACGTTCAGCGCTACATACAGCGAGTTAGCCGCCGCCTGCCTGTCCTCCTTGATTACCTTCCAGGGGGATTTATCATCAAGGTAGCGGTTGGCCTCGTGAGCCAGGGTCATTCCCGCCATTATGGCCTGCTTGAAATGACATTGAGAAAGCAGACTATCCATGTTATTTAGCGTTTCTGTAGCACTATTGATAATGCTTTCACTCTGCTTATCCATCTCCCCCGGCTCAGGTATCCTGCCCTCAAAATTGCGGTAGGTAAAGGTCAGCACCCGGTGGGCCAGGTTACCGTAGGTGGCCACCAGCTCGTCGTTGTTGCGGCGCAGGAACTCCCGCCAGGAATAATCGGTGTCCCCGTTCTCGGGCATGTTTATTGATAGCAGGTAGCGCAGCGGGTCGGGCTCATAGCGGGACAGGTAATCGGGCACCCAGATCGCCCAGTTGCGGCTGGTGGAAAGCTTTTTACCCTCTATAGTCAAAAACTCGTTGGCCGGCACATTGTAAGGGAGATTAAGCCCCCCATAGCCCATCAGCATCGCCGGCCAGATTAAAGTATGGAAGGGGATATTATCCTTGCCGATGAAATAATAGCTTCTGGCTTTATCATCCTCCCAGAAGGGGCGCCACCCCTCCCCATCACCGCTGGACTTGGCCCATTCTTTAGAGGCCGACAGATAGCCGATAACCGCCTCAAACCAGACGTAGATGCGCTTACTCTCAAAGCCCTTAACCGGCACGGCCACCCCCCAGCCGATGTCGCGGGTGATAGCCCGGTCCCGGAGCCCCTCCTTCAGGTAGCGCATCGTAAGATTAGTGACATTCGCTCGCCAGTTCGCCTTTTTGCTCTGCTTTTTCACCCAGTCGTTAAGCTGCCCCTGAAAGGCGGAAAGCTTAAAGAAGAAATGCTCCGAGTCCTGGAACTGGGGCGCGCCGCCGCAGAGGCGGCAGCGGGGGTCTACCATCTCCCCCGGGTTCATCGGCTTACCGCAGTCGTCGCACTGGTCGCCGCGGGCTGCGGTCGAGCCGCAGAAAGGGCAGGTGCCCTCGATATAGCGGTCGGGCAGGTAGCGCCGGCACTGGGGGCAGTAGGGCTGGGAAACGGTGGCTTTATAGATATAGCCCCCCTCCAGCAATTTAAGGAAAATGTCCTGGGTGACTTTAGCGTGGTTTTCGGTGCCGGTGGTGGTGAACAGGTCAAAGGATATACCCAGCCGCCGCCAGGACTCCAGGAAGTCCCGGTGGCAGGCGGCGGTCAGCTCACCGGGCGTTACCCCGTCCTGCTCCGCCTTGATGGTTACCGGCGTGCCGTGCTGGTCCGAGCCCGATACCATTAATACTTCGTTCCCCTTGATGCGGTGGTAGCGGGCAAAGATATCGGCCGGCAGGTAGGCGCCGGCTATATGGCCCAGGTGCAGCGGCCCGTCGGCATAAGGCCAGGCTACGGCCACCAGGATTCTCTCGCTCATGCTCTGCTTCTCAAGCTCTTAAAATCAGATCTTTTCCGGGAAAAAGGTGAGCACCCGCTCCCCCTTATCCTCGGTATAGCGGGCATAACCCTTACTCAGGCAGCAGTCGGTGCACAAACAGGATACCTTACCTTCCTTCTCCTCTATAAGCAGGTAACGCTCTGGATACGGTATCGGGCGCTTGCACCCGCTGCAATTGACATCACCTAAAGATATACCGCCACGACGCACTGGCAAACCCTCCTTAACTTAACTTGAGCCAGGCCTGATACAGCTCTTTCCGTGATAGGCCAGTCTCGGCGGCCACCCTGGCCACCGCCTCTTTAGCCCCCACCCCGGACCCCTTCATCTCATTAAGTTGTTTCTTTATCTCATCGGTCAGCTGCGGTTTCTCCGGCTCTCTGTTGCCCTCGATAACCAGGGTAAACTCACCCTTGGGGGCGGCAAAATGCTCTATAGCCCCGCTTACCGTGCCCTTAAAGACCTCCTCGTGGAGCTTGGTCAGCTCCCGGCAGACGGCTATTCTCCTATCGCCCAGGACGGTCAAGATATCCTTTAGCGCCGCCCGCAGGCGGTGGGGAGTTTCAAAAACGACAATGGTAACCTGTTCACCGGCGATTGATTGTAACTGGCGCCGCCGGGCGCCGGCCTTACTCAGCAGATAGCCCAGGTAGTGGAACTGCCCGGTATCCAGCCCGGATACAACCAGCGCCGTGGTGACCACCGATGGCCCCGGGATAGGAACCAGGGAAATGCCCCGCTGGCCGGCGGCCACGATGAGCTCGTAGCCGGGGTCGGAGATGCCGGGCATGCCGGCGTCGGAAACCAGGGCCACGTCCCCCTCCTTAAGGCAGTCCAATATATAGTCCAGCTTGGCCAGTTTATTATGCTCATAGTAGCTGGTCATCGGGGTCTTGATATTATAGGTGGTAAGCAGTTTCCGGGTGCGGCGGGTATCCTCAGCCGCAATGAGCTTAACCTCACGCAGGGTTCGCAGGGCACGCAAAGAGATATCCTCCAGGTTACCGATCGGGGTTGCCACGATATAAAGAGGCATGGTCTATTATCTCCCCGGCTTTGCCATTATAACCTATAGGCAATTCCCCGTCCAATTTAGTGTTTTTAGGTTTTATCAACCTCACCCCCTGTATACCCCTCTCCAC
>JABMRW010000050.1 GCA_013202445.1 Deltaproteobacteria bacterium
CCACCCCCGCCTCCCCCGCCGCCAACCGCACCGAGTTTACGACTTGCTCCAGTTCAGCTAAGGAAAGCCCCTCTTCAATAATAAAAGCTAGACTTAAATATAGCGGTTTGGCCCCGCTCATAGCTAAATCGTTCACCGTGCCGCATACCGCCAGCTTGCCGATATCCCCGCCGGGGAAAAATATGGGGCTGACCACGTAGCTGTCGGTGGTAAAGGCCAGCCGCCCGCTTACCTCAAAAACCGCCGAATCGTCCAACCTGGCCAGAAGCGGGTTGGCCAGCGTTTTGACAAAGCTTTTCTCGACCAGATCGTGGGCCAGCCTGCCGCCGCTGCCGTGAGCTAAAAGAATCTTATCCTCCATGTCCCTCTCCATAAGAATAGTAAGCCGAGCAGCTGCCCTCGGTGGAGACCATGCACGGCCCCACCGGGCTTTCCGGGGTGCAGGCCTTGCCGAAAAGTTTACAGTCGGCCGGCGTCTTGACCCCGCGCAGGATGTCGCCGCAGATACAGCCCGCCGGCTCCACCGGCGGCCCCGGCTTTAATTTAAAATTAGCCTCGGCGTCAAATCGCCGGTACTTATCTCTCAGCTTTAGACCACTGTCGGCAACCTCCCCGATTCCCCGCCACCGGGCGGGGGCGGGCTCAAACACCTGCTCCATGAGCTTTAGCGCCTGCCGGTTGCCCTCGGGGCGCACCCCCCGCCGGTAGGCGATTTCAACCTTAGATTCACCCTTCTCCACCTGGCCCACCAGCATGTCCACGCACTGCAGTATGTCCAGAGGCTCAAAGCCGGAAACGACGCAGGGGATACCGTAGTCGTTGGCGATAAACTCCCAGGGGTGGGAGCCGATGATGGTGCTGACGTGCCCCGGGCAGACCAGCCCCTGGAGCTCGACCTCGCCGGCGTCGAGCAACGCCCGTATTACCGGCGGGCAGAGTTTATGTAAAGAAAGCACGTAGTAGTTCTTTATCCCCTGCTCCTCCGCCTGCAGTATAGAAGCGGCCACGGTGGGAGCGGTGGTCTCAAAGCCGATGCCCAGAAAGACCACCGGCTTATCGGGGTTATCGGCAGCGGCTTTAAGGGCGTCCATGGTGGAATAGACCGTCCGCACCTCGGCGCCCTCGGCCTTAATTTTTTGCAGGCTGGAACGGCTACCCGGCACTTTAATCATATCGCCGAAGGTGGCGACGATTACCCCCGGAATTTGAGCTAAAGCGATAGCCTTGTCCAGGTCGGCGTTGGCGGTGACGCAGATGGGGCAGCCCGGCCCCGATACCATCTCGACGGTTTCGGGCAGCACCTGGCGGATGCCGTAGCGGAAGATGGTCACGGTATGGCCGCCGCAGAACTCCATGAAGCGCGCCGGCGTTTTAGAGCTGTGCCGGATGCGGGAAATCAGCCCCTGGGCCAGCTCCGAGCGCCGGAATTCAGAGATATACTTCACCCGGCCTCCTCCGCTTCGGCTATTTCCCGCAAAAGCGCTAGCGTTTCTTCGGCCTGCCCCTGGTCGAGGACATCGATTGCGTAGCCGGTGTGGACGAGGACATAGTCCCCGACCTTGGCTTCGGGGGTGAGCCAGAGGCTGATGCGGCGGGTTATGCCGCCAATCTCGGCCTCGGCTTCTTTATCTTCTATTGATTTGATTAATACCGGAATTGCCAGACACATATTTAACTCCTGGATTACCCCCACCCCGTTTTTTATCTATTCCCACCCGCCGCCCTTATTGGAAGCGGGCTAAAGCCCTTTTTACCCCTTCCCCATTTAAACCAGTGTTTTTCTTCCTACCCAGCCCGCCCTACAGGGGTTTCACCCCTATAAGACTCTCTTTCCCCACCCCCCAAAAAAGAAATTGATAGAAGTATCACTTCTGTAGGGCGGGTCAGGGTGGGAAATAAAACATACTCTAAAAACCAGGCCAATCCCCTCCCCCTTAACTCTCTCAAATCTTGGCGAAATTGGCAACCACCGCCTGCCCCAGGGAGACGCCGCCGTCGTTAGCCGGCACCAGGCGGTGGGTGAGCACCTCAAAGCCCTCTCTCTTTAGAGAAGCCGCAGCCAGCCTTGACAGCAGCCGGTTCTGGAAGACCCCGCCGCTCAGCGCCACCCGCTTTATATTACTCTCCCTGGCTATCAATTTACACATCCCGGCGACTATTTCAGCCATCGTATTATGAAATTTCAGCGATATTTCCGGCGCCGGAACCTTATTCCTGATATCCCCCACCACCCCCAGCAGCAACTCCCTTAATTTAACCACCCTCATTCCCCCCTCCTCAACAATGGAGAAGGGATAAGCCCCCGCTTTATCTATCTCTATCTTATCAGGCTCATCGGGGGCCAGCATCTCCAGCTCGATGGCCGCCTGCGCCTCGTAGTCTATCTCCCCCCTCACCCCCACCAGGGCGGAAACGGCGTCGAAGAGCCTGCCCGCGCTGGAAGTCAAAGGAGAATTTATCTTTCGCTTCAGCTGCTGCTTGATTATCTCAATTTCAGCCGGCTCAAGTCCAGCCAGCGGCAGACCATCTAACTTAAAATCCTCGCCCAGCAGTGTATAGAGGTAGCTTAAAGCCATGCGGTAGGGCTTCTTTATGGCCGCCGCCCCACCGGGCAGGGGCACGTACTCTAAATGCCCCACCCGTTTAAAATCCTTCCAGTCGGCCAGCAGAAACTCCCCGCCCCAGATGGTGCCGTCGCTGCCGTAGCCCGTCCCGTCCAGGGCCACCCCGATAACCGTCTCTTCAACCCCGTTCTCGGCCAGGCAGCCGGCGATATGGGCGTGGTGGTGCTGCACCGGAACCAGCTTTAGCCCCACCCTGGCCCCCATATCAACAGCGTATTTGGTGGCGAGGTAGTCCGGGTGCAGGTCATAAGCTATGATTTCAGGCTCAACCCGGAAGAGCTTTTTATAAAGTTGAATAGTATTTTCAAAGTGCTCCAGCGTCTCCTCGTTCTCCATGTCGCCGATGTGCTGGCTCAGGAAAGCGTGCTCGTCCCTGGTCAGGCAGAAGGTGTTCTTGTCCCCGGCGCCACAGGCTAAAATCTGTTTCGCCTTAAAGGGCAGAAATATCGGGTAGGGGGCGTAGCCCCGCGCCCGCCTCAGCGCCCGCGGCTGGCCATCTTCGACCATATAGACGCTGTCGTCGTAGCGGGCGTAGATATCCCGGTTATGGAGCAGGAAATAGTCGGCAATGCCCTTTAACCTTCTCAAAGCCTCGTCGTTATCACCGGCGATAGGCTCCTCACTTAAATTTCCGCTGGTCATCACTAGGGGCAGGCCGCTCTCTTTTAACAATAGGTGGTGCAGGGGCGTATAGGGCAGCATGACCCCCAAATATTTTAGCTTAGGGGCTACCGCCGATGACATATCTGGGCTTTGTTTCCACCTGAGCAGCACGATTGGGCACTGGGGAGACTCTAAAAGCTTTTTCTCTTCTTTAGATACCAGACAGTGCTTTTCTATTTCTTTTATGGTAGCTATCATCACCGCCAGCGGCTTGGAGGTGCGCCTCTTCCTGTCCCTCAAAGTATTTATCGCTTTTTGGCTGGTGGCGTCACAGGCAAGCTGAAAGCCCCCCAGCCCCTTTACCGCCAGTATTTTGCCCTCTTTAAGCAGCTTACCGGCCGTTTTAATGACATTCTTGCTTTTAACTGGCTTGCCCTCGCCGTCCACCAGCTCTAAACTCGGCCCGCAGTCGGGGCAGGCGTTGGGCTGGGCGTGAAAGCGCCGGTCCAACGGGTCGTCGTATTCCCTCTGGCATTGGGGGCACATCTTAAATTTACGCATGGTGGTCTTGGGGCGGTCGTAGGGGATATCCTCGATGATGGTAAAGCGCGGCCCGCAGTTGGTGCAGTTGGTAAAGGGGTAGCCAAAACGCCTGTCGTCGCTTGAGAAAATCTCCCCCTGGCAATCAGCGCAGGTAGCGATATCCGGCGATACCAGCTGGTACTGCCCCGGCCGGCTCAGGCTCGGCTCAATCTGAAATTCGGTATAGCCTTTAGGGGGATGAAAGGTGGCGTCAACGCTCTCGATGCGGGCTACGGGCGGGGCTTTGTCCTGGAGGTCGCTTAAGAAATTCCGTACCGCTTTCTCGGCTCCCTCCACCTCGATGTCGACACTGCCCGAGGTGTTGCGCACCCAACCGTTAAGCTTATACTGGTGAGCTAAGCGGTAAACAAAGGGCCTGAAGCCGACCCCCTGCACCACCCCCCGCACCCTTATCCTCGCCAGTCTCCCCGCTCTGATCAGCACCATCAGACTACCCCACTGCTACGGAGTCACCCTCCAGCCCTTTGCCGAATAGTCCTTGGGGGGAGCAAGTTCCCTGATGAGGTCCAGCTTGCCCAGCCGCTTCAGGCGCTCATAGATAAGCTCCCAGGCGCAGTCCCTCTCCGAGTCAAGCTCGCACTTGCCGTTGCTGGCGCCGCCGCAGGCGCCGCTGAGCAGCCCCTTGGAGCAGCGGGTAACCGGGCAGATGCCGCCGGTGAGGGCCAGGATACAGTCGCCGCAGGCGGTACAGCTGTCATACATGATGCTTCCCTCCCGGTCGTCTATGCCGATGAAATGGGAGTTCTGCGCCGGGATGACGGGGAGGTCGGGGAAGAACTCGGCCACGGTCTGCGGCCCGGCGCCGCAGGCCAGTGATAGCACCGCCTCCACATCCTCCACATAAGGCTTAAGCGCCGAGGTGGTCAGGACGGAATCGCACTGCTTGACCACCGAGGTTACTTTAAAATCAAATTTTTTGCCCTTAAGCTGGCCGGCCAGCTCCAGCAGCTGTTTCAAGGTCTTGGCTTCCCGCAGGCCCCTCGGCGGCTGGGTGCAGCCGTCGCAGCCGGCGATCAGTATCTTGCGGTAGGGGGATATGGACTCTAAAATCTCGTCCAGGGGTTTAAGCGTGGTTACAATCATTTGGCTGCCCCCTTCTCGGCCCCGGCTCCCTCCAGGCTCTGGCGGAACTGCCTTACCGCCTCCTCCACCTGCCCTTGGTAGCGGGGGGACACCGCGCTGAAGTTAATCCGTTCGCCCAGGCCTATCTGGTCTAATTTTTCCTTTATTCTGGTCACCACGTGCTCGGCCCTGGCGCTGACCTTCTCCTGCTTGCAGTCATCCTCGGAGCAGGCCACCACCATAACGCCGTCGGCGCCGTTCTGCAGGGCCTCCAGCACGTGCAAGGCCTCAACCCGTCCGGCGCAGGGCAGGTCTATGGTGCCTATATTGGGGCTCATATCCCCGTTTAAGGGGGGATAGACCGCCCACTGGCAGCGGAAGACCAGGATTTTAGGCGGCTTCATCTCCGCCAGCAGATGGGGAATTAAATCTGAAATTCTGGCCCTCTCCCAGTTTTCCAGGTCGAGGGCAAAGGCCGGGCATAGGGCAACGCAGAGGCCGCACCCCCGGCAGGCATCCAGGTCAAAGCTTATCCCCCCCGCGCTGGTTAGTGTCGGGGCGTCATAGGGGCAGTAGTAGACGCAGTTGCCGCAGGCGATGCAGAGGTCTTTATCCACCGTCACCTTGAGGCTGTTGCGCTTCAGGGTGATGGCTTCTTCACCGTAGCCCAGCTGCTCCAGCATGCGGTTGAGGGCGATGGTACGCCGCCCGGTGAGCGGGCTGCCCCGGTGAAAGCGGCAGTAGTCCTCGTCGCAGGCCAGGATATTAATCTTCTTTACCCCGGCCACCAGCACTCCCAGCAGCACCTCCTCGGAAATACGCCCCACGCAGGGTACGGAAAGCGGGATAAAGTCTTTTACCCCGAAGAGCCTGCCCACCTCGCTGAAGTCGGGGGCGCTGCCCTTGCACATGATAACCAGGGTATCGCTCTTGTACTGCGGCCTGACCTTCTCCAGGTACTTAAGCACCGAACTGCAGCTGTAGTAGATGGTGTCGATAGCCTTGGCCGGACAGGCTGAGTAGCAGATACCGCAGACCTGGCACTTCTCGATATCCAGGATGATTTTTTTGTTCTCGTGGTCAGTGGTTATAGCGTCATAGGGGCAGAGGGAGCCGCAGATAGAGCAACGGCTGCACTGGTCATCATTGATATTAACGGCGACTTTCGGCTCGGCAACCTTCTGGTTCAATATAATAACCCTTTCTAGTTACCCTCTGCTTTGACCGCCTCCCCCTTCTTCACCTCACCCCTGCCGTTCCCGTGAAGCCGGCCAAGCTGGGTCATCTCATTTAAAAACTTGTTATACTAGGATTTTGGGCTCGCAGCCTGGCACAGCCCTTCCTCCTTTATTATCTGCCCGACGATTAATGATATACTCCGCTTTAATTCCGGGGTGCATTCCTCCCCGAAGGTGGTATTGTTTTTTACCTCCACGGCGTAGATGCTCACCTGCCCCGGCATGGGGTAGCCCAGCTTTTCCCCCAGCTTAAAGGCGGTGGCGATATCCAGCCCGTGGGAGGAAGAGAAATCCGAGCGGGGCTTAAGGTCCTCCAGCGTGAGCTTATACAGCTCACCCGGTTTCCCCTTACCCGTCTTAATAGAATCTATGATAACCAGCTTTTCGTAGCCGGTGACCTCATCCAGTATGGAAAGCCCGGCCTCGCTGGTAGCCTCCACGGTTATATCGGGAAGCTCCACTGCCAGCTCTTCGGCTATCCTTATGCCGACGGCGTCATCGGTGAGGATAGGATTGCCAAACCCCAGAATAAGGGTTTTCATTATCTCTTAGCCCCTAACATCTCTTAGTTCTGGCCCTCTCTTTAGTTCTTGCCCTCTCCAAAAGACTCCAGAAACACCTCGGGGATATCGGGCATCTCCCCGTCCACCCAGGACTTAAGGCAGTCGAGGGAGCAGAAGCTGTATTGAGATACCTCCCCCGGCCCCTCCCAGCAGGACACGGTAAACCAGCCCTCGAGGGCATGGCAGGGAGGCTCCCCCTCGGGGCACTCCAGCTCCTCGCCGCAGACTTGACAGAAAAGTTCTTCTTCCGGCTCTGCCATCTATCTCACTATCCTTACTTTATAATGAATTTATGAAGAACAGGAGCTGCAGCTGTCCGCCGAGCAACTGCCGCAGGCGCTGCCTCCGCCAGAATCCGGAAAATCCAGCGAGTCGTCGGAGCAGCTGCAGAACCGGGAAAGCACCCGCCCGGCTTTGCCGCCGCACTTGGGACAGGACACGCCCTCGCTCGCCTGGCTCATGGATTTGAGCAGCTCGAACTTCTGCTTGCAACCCGAACAGACATACTCGTATATCGGCATTCTTCTATTATCGGCGGCTAAACCGCCACCACCTCCTTGATCTCGGGTATCTCCTCTTTGAGTATCCGTTCAATCCCCTGTTTAAGGGTCATAGCGGACATCGGACAGCCGGCACAGGCACCCTTCAAGCTTACCTTGACCACCCCATCTTCCACCCCCACCAACTCGACATCGCCGCCGTCGGCCTGCAAAGCCGGTCTTATTTTGGCTAAAGCCGCTTCCACTTTCTCCTTCATAACCCACCTCCTTATGATAAAAATATGTAAGTGCCGGCGATAATCTTCGCCAGGCTAATCTCTAACTAATCTCTTGACCAGTGTTCCTTTAGAATCAAAGACACTGAGCTCAAGCGGCGTTCTCCCCGGCAGGGAATGGGTAGCGCAGGCGTGGCAGGGGTCGTAAGCCCGGAAGGCCATCTCAATCATGTTCAGAATCCCATCGGGCACATCGCCGTTCTTTATCAGCGCCTTGGCCGCCTTCTCCACCGACATATTAATCGCCGCCGAGTTATTCTGGGTGGCCACAATCAGGTTGACCTTGGTGAGAATTCCCTTCTCGTCGGTCTGGTAGTGATGGAAAAGGGTGCCCCTGGGCGCTTCCACCACCCCAATCCCCTCTTTAGGGGTCTCCGTGGGCAGGTTAACGATGTCGTCCGAGGTAATCTCGGGGTCTTTAGCCAGTTCCAGCGTCCGTTCGGCGGCGTAAAGCGCCTCCACCAGCCGCGCCCAGTGGAAGGCCAGGGTGCTGTGCACCGGCTTGCCCCCCAGCATCGAATACATCTTCTCGTAGGCTTCCTGGGCCAGCGGCGTGGTCATGCCGTCGGAGGCGTTCAGCCGCGCCAGCGGGGCCACCCGGTAGACGCCGCTCTCCTTGCCGTCGACAAAGCCCTTCCAGCCCACATTCTTAAGGTAAGCAAATTTCACGTAGGTCCAGGGCTCAACATGCTCCCGGATGTGCTGGAGATAGTCCTGAGGCTTAAACTTGGCGTACTCCTTGCCCTCGGGGTCGACCACCCTTATCTGGCCGTCGTAGAAGTTTACCTTGTTATTCTGGTCAACCAGACCCATGTAGTAGGTCTTATGGGCGTAGATATCGCCGACAATCAGGTCGACGTAATCTTTATTCTTTAACACCACGTCATCGAAAAGCCCTAGGGCAACCTGGCAAAACTCGACGCCGTATTCCCCGGCCTCGATGATGGTCTTTCTCTCTTCCTCGGTGATCCGCTTGGACACGCCGCCGGGCAGGCCGCAGGTAGGCATAACCGGCTTGCCGCCGATTATCCGCAGCACGTTCCTCATCCGCTTGCGCATCTCGATGACCTTGCCCGCCACCTCCAGCCCCACCTTGCCGATAACGCCGAGCACGTTCCTCTCGGCGGCCGGCGCCGTCGGCCCGACGATGAAGTCGGGGCCGCCCAGGAAGACGAAGTGCAGAATATGGTCCTCAGCGGTGAAGGCGCTGTACATCAGCTCCCTTATCTTCTTGGCCGCCGGGGTCGGCTCAACCTTAAACAGGTCGTCCAGGGCTTTGGTCGACGCCATGTGGTGAGCGGTGGGACAGACGCCGCATATCATGGTGGTGATGCGGGGCATCTCCTCGGCGGCTCTGCCCTCGGAGAACTTCTCGAATCCCCTCAGTTCGGGAATCTGCAGACAGGCCCGCTCGCAGTTCCCCTCGTCATTGAGGAATATCTCTATCTTGCCATGTCCCTCAAGCCTGGTTATCGGGTCGATGGTTATCTTTTTCATGCCACTCTTCTATTCCATTCTCTTTCTTCTGAGTAAAGAAGAAGCCAGACTAAATCTATAGACCGTCCCGGCCGGGTCGGCAATATTGTCAATCAGCTTCTTGACCTCTTCCTCGCTCATGGTCTCTTCATCCTCAATTCCCAGTATAGAGGCGACCATGGACAGGGCTCTGGCCCCCTGGTCAACGACGCCGTCCAGCGGGCCGAAGCAGCCGCGGCACGGCTGGTTAGCCTTAATGCAGGTTTCGCCGCAGCCGGTGCGGGTGGCCGGCCCCATACAGATTATCCCCTGGGCCAGAAAGCACTTTTCGGGGTCCATCTTAATCTGCCAGGGTCTTTTTATCTCGTCGATAGCCAGTTTATCCGGCTTGGATTCCGCCCTGGGGCAAGTATCGCACAGCGCCTTATTGGGCGCCAGCACCACCCCCTTCTCCGGCAGCTTGCCCTCAAGAATGGCGGTAACCGCCGCCATTATCAAATCGGGGGGCGGCGGACAGCCGGGCAGATAGTAATCAACATCTATTGTCTGGTCCAGGGTCTTTACCGTATCATAGAACTCGGGCAGGCTAAGCTCGCCCTCTTTAATCTTGGTCTTCTGCTGGGGAAAAATCTTGTCGGGGTTTTCCACGGAGGGGACTTCGGTATAAGCCCTCTGGAAGATAGAATCCCGGTCATAGAAGTTACCCAGCCCCGGAATACCCCCCAGGTGAGCGCAGGCGCCAAAGGCAACCACCAGCTGTGATTTTTGCCTCAAGAGCTTGACCATTTCTTCCTGCTCCCCCAGCCTCACGGCGCCGTTGATAAAGCTCACCGCAATCTCGCCGTCCTCCTTGGCTTCGATATCCTTGCGCTTGAAGTCCAGCGCCACCGGCCATAGCACGATATCCACGGCATTGGCTACCGTCAGTATATCCTCGTTAAGGTCAACCACGGTCTCCTCACAGCCGCCGCAGGAAGCGCACCAGTAAAAAGCCACCTTTGGTTTAGCCATCTTTAATCACCTTTCAATTGACAGCAACCCGAACTTTGGCTGGCTCTCCCCCGCGAGAGCGCAATAATCTAACTAGAGTAACCGGAAGAAACCGCAGGGTAGCGGATAAAAGAATTAAAAGAAACGAAATACTTGAGACGATTAGGGCACAATTTACTAAAGCTTGTCTTTTTATATGGCATAATTCGCTCTATCCGCTCGCCGTTAGCCTCTGGTGTGCCTAACTGTGGGCTAAAAGACTCTGTCTACCGCGGATACTTAGCTCCGAATATTCTTAGCTCAAACCAATACTGGTACTGCTTCCAAAGAATTTTAGCACTGTGGTTTCAGGCTGTCAATTATATTGTACTAGTTTTAGCCTCTAAATGGCAAATTTACCTAAGGATATTCACCCCCCCATTATTTTTATACGGGAACCATATCTCCTCTAGCCCCCAAACAGTAAAACACGCCCCCCAAAGCCCACTATTGACAACCCATAACTCTTCTGATACACTTGTTCCTGAAACAAATGTATTAAGAGTTAATCATGCCACGTGTATCAGATACCCGGTCGCGCATCCTCAACTTCATCCGCCGCTTCCTGGACAGGCGGGGCTACGCCCCCACCGTCAGGGACATCGCCCGCGGGTGCAATATAAGCACGCCTTCGGTGGTCCAGTACCACCTCAATATGCTGGAAGAGCAGGGCTTTATCCACCGCGACCCGGCGGTATTCCGCAGCATCCAGCTGGTGGAGAGAAAGCGGGAGGCCATCTCCCGCGTTCCCCTGCTGGGCACTATCGCCGCCGGCAGCCCGATACCGGTGCCCGCCCCCGATAGCTGGACAACCACCCCCGAAGAGACCCTCCAGCTCACCAGCGAGCTGACCCAGGACAAGAAAGACATCTACGCCCTGAGGGTAAAGGGCACTTCCCTGGTTGACGCTCTTGTTGACGATGGCGATATCGTCATAATCCAGCAGACAACTACGGTAGAGGACGGCGAACTGGCGGCGGTCTGGCTCAAGACACAGCAGGAGGTAACCCTTAAGAAAATCTACAGGGAAAAAGGCCGCATCCGCCTCCAGCCGGCCAACAAAACGATGCAGCCGATGTACTTCAAGCCGGAAGAAGTAGAGATTCAGGGCAAGGTAATCGCAGTGTTACGCAAGCTATAACTAGATGGAGGTTTAGAATTGGCCAAGATACTGGAAAAACCGGAGGAACTTAAGGTAACGGCGAATGTCCAGGGGGTGCCTTTAACCCTGGCTAGAAACGGAGAGAAACAGCGTGTAACCAAGGTATACCAGAGCTGGCAGAAGGTCGAGGAGTGGTGGGGCAAGGAGATTACCCGCAATTATTTCATGGTCAAGACCAGCAAGGGCCTGGTCTGTGATATCTACCGGGATATGCCCGAAAGCATCTGGTACCTGAGCCGGATTCACGAATAATTCAAGGGGGAAAATGAAAGTGCCCGACTATATTGCCATAATCGGGCTTCTGTGCTACCATCAGGCCAAATGTGTATTAGGTCAAACTGTAATGGGATTTAAGGCTATCCCCATAGCCCTAAATCAGCCACCCTTACAAGTATATCATAGCATAATTGTAAAGGGGGGTTCATTATGACCACCAAATTAATTACCAACCCAACCAACGGCAATTCACTTGGTTTCTATACTCCCGCTGAAGCATCTCGTATTGCGCAAGTTCCCCTTTGGACTGTACATGATTGGCGCAGAAAGGGAATAGTCATACCAACAGTAGAATGGATTGATGAGACTAATAAAATCCATGTGGGGCATACCTTTGAAACGCTGGTATTTCTACGTCTCATAAAATTACTACGTTCTAAGGGAATTAGCCTACTTGAATCAGTCAAAGCAATTAAAAAACTTAACACCCGCCTCGGTTCACCAAGTAGAAGATGGGCAGATGCTAGGATTTTCGTACGTGACAAAGAAGTAATAGTTAACGATGAATCGGACGGCTATGGTTCAACGGTGGTTACTAAAGGACACCAGGTCATCTGGGAAGTGTTCTTTGGAGAGGAATTTAAGCGACTAAAGGAAAGAGCAGATGCATTATTAATCCCAGAAGATTACATGAACTACGTTGAGATAGACCTCTCAATTCAAAATGGGCTTCCCATAATCCTGAATACCTCCATACTAACAAATCTAATTCACTCATTATGCCAACAAGGATATGAATATCAAGATATACATGATATGTATTCTTTCATACCCCTACGAAAAATAAAAGGCGCGGAGGAATACGAGCAATTTTTAGACAAAGTTGGCAAAAACTAGAAATTCCACGAATTTACACAGATGCTAGCGTAAGTAGACCTGTTGTAGATTTGCTCAATAAGCTTGATTGGGATATTGAAACAGCCAAACAGGCTAAACTCACTGGAAAAATTCCCGATGTAGTATGGGTAATACATGCAAGAAATAACCATCGCATCGGAATTACCTTTGATGAACTAAGAGCTAAACAAGGGCTGGATATTGCTAGTGAGTTAACGCTGAGAGGTGGAAAGGTAATCCGCATACAGGGTGGCCCTGGCCAGCATCCATATAGAGCTATCGGGAAATTGCTATTTCACTATGAAACTTGGTATCAATTTCTTTGCGAATGCGATGGTGTTTGTGTAATATCTGATACCAAAAGACCTTGTAGAACTTGTACACCTCAACAATATATCCATCGTTACCACCATTTAAATACCGAGCAATTCAACAAATATCTAGATGGCTATAGGAAGCGTCCTTATATCAAAAGAACGCGAAAGCCAAAGCCCATACCAAAGGAACAGGCACCCCTACCCTGATGCGTTACTATCAACTCTAACCGTTTCCCCCACCCTTTAATTGACAGTTCGGCAGTCGGCTGGTTAAACTATTCTTATGCCCGATATTGAAACCGCCGCAAGTCAACTGGCTGAAACCCTAAAAAAATATAAAGCCGACTATATCGAGGCCCGCCTGGAGCAGAGCCAGCGGAGCCACATCACCTATCGTGGCAAGGAACTGGAGTCCGCCGGCCAGTCGACCGCCGTCGGCGGCAATATCCGCGCCCTGGTCAGGGGCGGCTGGGGCTTCGTCAGCTTTAACGACCTCGACGACCTCCCCCGCAGGATTGAGCTGGCGGTAAAGCAGGCGACGCTGGTCGGCAAAGAAGAAAGCCGGCTCGCCCCCGTCCAACCCGTTGTCGATACCGTAACCAGTAAACAGGACAGCCCGCTTGCCATCCCCCTGGCGGAAAAGAAAAAACTCCTCGATGAATATAACGAAATTATCTGGCGCACCCCCAGGCTCCGGACCTCGGTTATCGGCTACGCCGACAGCCACAAGCAGACCATCTTTGTAAACTCACCGGGCAGCTATATCCGGCAGCCGAGGACGGATATCACCCTGCGCCTGAGCGCCGTCGCCGCCGGGGACGGCGATATCCAGCAGGCGGGTTTAAGCCTGGGCAGCCGCGGCGATTTCAGCCCGATGCGCCGCCTCCACCGGCAGGTAGAGGAGATGGCCAAACACGCCGTAGCTTTGCTCTCCGCCCCGCAGGTAAAGGGCGGCGAATACACCGTAGTTTTAGACCCGGTGCTGGCCGGCGTCTTCGTCCATGAGGCATTCGGTCACCTCTCCGAATCGGACTTCGTCTATGAAGACGACCGCCTGCGGGAAATCATGGTCCTGGGCAAAAAGTTCGGCTCCGGAGAGCTTAATATCATAGACAGCGCCGCCCTGCCCGGCCTGCGAGGCAGCTATAAATACGATGACGAAGGGGTGCCAGCAACTAAAACCTATCTTATTCAGGAAGGCAAACTGGTGGGGCGGCTCCACTCAAGGGAGACCGCCGCCAAGATGAACGAAAAGCCCACCGGCAACGCCCGCGCCATGAATTACCGCTACCCCCCCATCGTCCGCATGAGCAACACCTATATTGAGCCGGGCAAGGCATCTTTCGACGATATAATCGCCGGTATAAAAGAGGGCGTCTACGCCAAAAACTGGTTCGGCGGCACCACCAGCATGGAGATGTTCACATTCTCGGCGGGAGAAGCCTACATGATTCGCAACGGCAAAATCGCCGAAGCTTTAAGGCCGGTGGTGCTCACCGGAAACGTCTTTACCACCCTCAATAATATCGACGCCATAGGCAACGACCTGGACATGAACCAGGGCGGCGGCTGCGGCAAGGGCGGGCAATTCCCCCTCCCCGTCTCCAACGGCAGCCCACACATCCGGATCAGCCGGTGCCTGGTGGGAGGCGGCTAGTGGAAAACATACTGGCTTTAGCCAGAAAGACAGCCGAGGCCGCCGAGGTCTTTGAGGTCGCCGCCGAGGAGACCTCGGTGCAGTTCGAAACCAACCGCCTCAAGCACATAGAGAGCAAGCAGAGTACTCATCTAGCTTTACGCATTATTAAAGAAGGCCGTCTCGGCTATGCCACCACCACCGAACTGGATGACGTTAAAAGCCTGATAAGCAACGCCGTAGAGACCGCCCGCTTCGGCATGCCCGCCAAATTTCAGCTTCCCGCCCTGTCTTCCTACCCCCAGATAGACATCTTCGACCCCGCCGTAGAGGCCACCCCCCTCGAGGAAATGGATAAACTGGGTCAGGAGCTTATCGAACTCGTTATCAGCCACACCCCGGAAATCCTCTGCGAGGCGGGGGTAAGCAAAGACACAATTTCAGTAAAGCTCATAAATTCAAACGGCGGGCAGGCAAGCTATAAAAAAAGTATCTTCAGCATCGGTATCTACGGCAGCCTCATCCGGGGAACTGACATGCTCTTCGTCGGCGAAGGCCGGAGCTCCTGTAACCCAATATCCCAACCCGAAGAGATAGCCAATGTTGTAATTCAGCAATTAGAGCTGGCTAAAAACCCGGCCTCGGTGCCCACCGGCCAGCTGCCGGTAATCTTTACCCCCCACGGGGTGGCCAGCGCCCTGGTCCCCTCCCTGGTGACAGCTTTTAACGGCAAGACCGTACTTCAGGGGGCTTCGCCCATCGGCCAAAAACTGGGCAAATCTGTATTTGACTCAAAAATTTCACTGTGGGACGACCCGACTATAGCTTTTCGCCCCCACAGCCGCCCCTGCGATGACGAAGGCATCGCCAGCCGGCGCACCCCGCTTATAGAGCAGGGGGTAGTGGCTAATTTTCTCTATGACCTGCAGACCGCCGCTTTGGCCGATACCAAAAGCACCGGCAACGGCGATAGAGGCGGCGGGTTGCCTGCGCCCGCCCCCAGCGCCCTCATCATCGCCACCGGCCAGACAACTATGGATGACATGGTAAAAGACATCAAGGAGGGGCTGGTCATCGAACAGCTCATGGGCGCCGAGCAGGGCAATATCCTCGGCGGCGATTTCAGCGGCAACGTCCTCTTAGGTTATAAAGTAGAAAGTGGTAAAATAGTAGGTAGGGTTAAAAACACTATGGTATCGGGAAACGTTTATCAGGTTCTCAAGGAGGTTACCGCCGTCGGCAGCCAGGCGGAATGGGTGGGCGGCTTCCTTAACACCCCACCCCTCTACTGCCCCCGCCTGTCGGTAGCGAGCAAGGGGTAAGCTATTTATTGAGCAGTTAAGTGACACCAAACATTGGAGGTGTATTTATGGTACCAAAAAATGTGCCAGCTGAAATTAGCTATCGCCTTAACGCATGGAGATTGAGATTCCGCCTTTGGTGGGGTACCCATTTCTTCCTTGGCATAGTTTCTGTTATTCTAGTATCCATTACAGCTATTCAACCTGATATTTTACCGGGGCATTCTGTCATTACAGGTGCGGTTTCTGCTTGTTTCATAGCTATAATAACATTTTTAAGACCTTCTCAAGTGGCAAAGGGATATATTGAGGCTTGGAGAACATTGAGCGCAGCATGTAACCGCTACAAATACGAACGTGGATTTACCTTTAAAGATCTCCAGAACGCCTTGAACGAAGGAGAACAAAATATCAGAGAGTCAGAGAGTCTTTGACATCGCTTAACATGGCCTTTGTACCTGACGATGGAAAAGAGGACAAGTGGCTGATATAAATTCGGGAGTCATGCTGGCTCAAATGGTAAACTGGCTCATCCTGGCTATCGATATAGTGGTAGCCCTTCTGGTGGGCCGGGATGCAAGGAGGAGAGGGCTTTCCTGGCCCTATACTATAATGTGGGTGGCAATATCGTTCTTCCTCTTCTTCCCTATTGGCGTAGGCCTGTATTTTTGGTTAGGAAGACCACACTCCAGGGGAGTTAGAGGGGCTTCGCCCCTCTCATAAAAAAATACCTTCCCCTTCCCCTCCAGTAAGGGGAAGGGGATAAAGGGGATAGGGTTACCTAATGAACGAATTTGTCAGAATATTTGCCCGGCCCCGGCTCAAATCGCCGGTGATGCTGGCTTCCTGGCCCGGCATCGGCAACGTGTCTGTAATCGTGGCCACCTACCTGCTGCGCAAGCTGGAATTTAAGGACCTGGGTGAAATCGAGCCTTCGGCCTTCTTTGACGCCATCGGGGTGGTAGCCCGGGACAATATCGTTGAGGAGCCCCAGTTCCCCCAGAGCCAGTTCTACTACTGGAAGAACAAGCCCGGCTGCAGTGATATAATACTATTTATCGGCGAGGACCAGCCGATAACTAAAGGCTACGAGCTGGCTAACTGCGTCCTTGATGTCGCCGAGAAGTTCAAGGTACAGCGGGTGTATACCTGCGCCGCCGCCCTGAGCCGCATGCACCACAGCGAGCAATCGAGGGTGTGGGGGGTGGTCACCAGCCCGCACATGAGTAAAGAGCTGGACAGCTACGGCCTGGCCCAGAAGGGCAACCTGCAAATCTCGGGCTTAAACGGGCTGCTGCTGGGGGTAGCCAAGGAGCGGGGCATGGAGGGCATCTGCCTGCTGGGCGAGGTGCCGATGTACGCCACCCGCATCCAGAACCCGGTGGCGGCGGTGGCGGTACTGGAGGTACTGACCAAAATATTAGATATTGAAATAGATATTACCGAACTGGCTGACGCCGCCAGGGAGACGGCCAGCCGGATTAAACAGATGGCTAACGAGGCCATGGAAGAGTACATAGACCACTTTACCCAGCCAATCTGGGAACAAGATGAGGAGGAAGAGGAGGAATAGCCGATGGAACCTGCATTGCCGCCGCCCGTGGAACAGACCATCGCCAGACTGGTTGACCCGGAAAAGCAGCTGCTGGACTCGTGGTTGACCGACCTGTCCGGCCTCAACTCGGCCGAGTTGAGGCCGCTGGAGCAGGCGTGGCCCACCATCGAGCTAAAAAGGCGGCGGCAGATAATATACCGCCTGTTCGAGCTGGCCGAGAACAACTTCGAGCTCGACTTCGACGATATCTTTAAAGAACGCCTCAAGGACGAGGACGCCGAGGTGCGGAGCAAGGCCATCGAAGGCCTGTGGGAAAACGAGGAGGCGTCCCTCATTGAGCCGCTGATTGACCTGCTGGAAAAAGACAGCTCGGAGGAGGTGCAGGCGGCGGCGGCTACGGCTCTGGGCAAGTTCGCCCTGCTCGCCGAGCTGGAAAAACTGCGCCCCAACCAAAAAGCCAGGGTATCCCGGAGCCTGCTGGCGGTAATCAACGACCGGGCCAAGCCGGTAGAGGTCAAACGCCGTGCCCTGGAAGCGGCGGCGCCATTATCTTTATCTCAGATGAAAAAAGCCATCGCCGAAGCCTACCGGAGCGGCGATAATAAAATTAAAATCAGCGCCCTGTTCGCCATGGGCAAGAGCTGTAACACCTTCTGGCTGCCCATCCTGCTCAAGGAGCTATCCAACACTGATTCCGAGATACGCTATGAAGCCGCCGGTGCCTGCGGTGAGCTGGGGGAGGAGGAGGCCGCTTCCTATCTCTGCGATATAGTCAACGACCCTGATATTGATGTTCGGCTGGCGGCTATCCAGTCACTGGGTAAGATAGGCGGCCCCGAGGCCAAGGGCTGCCTGGAGAAGTGCCTTAACCACTCCGATGAGGCCATTCAGAGAGCGGCCGAAGAAGCGTTATCGCAGTTGGAAGCCGAGGAGGACCCGCTGTTCTCCCAGATTGAAAACTTCGTGGAAGACTAGCATGACTGGCGACGGCAAGACCAGGCTGCGGGAAAAAGGGCTGGGCGATGCCGGCTACGACTATAGCTGGCAGACCGACCCCGAGCTGGCGGCGCTGGATGCCATCTCGCCGCCGTCGCTTAGCTATCCCGAGTATCTGGCCCGCTACGCCGTCGAGCTGCGCTACCCGTCGGCCCAACGGCAGCGGTTCGCCATCGAAACCTTAGATGGCCAACACATCGGCAACTGCACCTGTTACGCCATTGACCATAAGCGGGGCAAAGCCGAGATAGGCATTATGATCGGCAACCGCGACTACTGGGATAAGGGCTACGGCGCCGATGCTATTAACAAGCTGCTGGAATATATCTTCGGGCAGACCAGGCTCAACCGGCTTTACCTGAAAACCCTGGTCGCCAACACCCGGGCGCAGAAGTGCTTCGCCAAGTGCGGCTTTACCCCCTTCGGCCACCTCAAGCGGGACGGCCATAACTTCATGCTCATGGAGCTGCAACGCCGGCAGTGGCAGCAGCTAGCCGGAGAAGGAGATTAAGAAATGACTGCCAAGCCCCAACTGTGCCCGCTGCGTTAAAGGGGACTGCCGCCCCCGTTTTAATCCTTCTTGGGCGGCGCCGGGTTCTTGTAGCCCTCCAGCAGGACTTTGGGCACCTGCTCGATTAGCTCCTCCACCGTCCACATCCCCTTCTTTTTAGTGATGGTCTTCTTCTTTACCGGCTCGGAGTAAATAGCGATAGCGCCGCCGGTAACATCAAATACCTGCCCGTTTATGTCAGCCGCCGCCTCGGTGCACAGGTAAACTATAAAGGGGCCCACCGTCTCCGGCTGGGGCGGGTTGGTCAGTTCCTCAAATCTTTCTTTGGTCATCAGCCCCGCCTCATATCTCTTCTTAAAGCCGGCCACTATCTCCTCACTCAGGGTAAACCGGGTGGCGGCGGTCGGGGCGTAGGCATTGCAGGTTACCCCGTATCTGCCCACCTCCCTAGCCACGTTCCTGGTTAGACCGACAAGCCCGGCTTTAGCCGCGCCATAATTACTATGCCCCACAGCGCCCAGCCAGGCGGTAGAGGTGGTATTGATGATTCGGCCCCACTTCTGCTCCCGCATCGGGCCGCTGGCAAAGCGGATGCAGTTGAAAGAGCCTTTAAGGAAAGAATCGACGCTCCGGTCCCACTCTTCCTCGCTCATATTCCAGACCATGCGGGGGGCGTCGGCGCCGGCGTTATTGACCACGATATCAATTTTGCCGAAGCTGTCTATCGCCGTCTTGACTATCTTCTCGGCCACATCGAATTCGGAAACGCTGCCGAAGAAGGGCACCGCCTCCCCACCCATCCCCTTAATCTCTTTGGCTACGGTATCGGCATCGCCGCCCTCGGCACCGGGACGGCGGTTATTGGTCACCACCTTGGCCCCTTCTTTAGCCAGCGCCAAAGCTATCGCCTTACCGATGCCCTGGCTGGAGCCGGTAACAATAGCCACTCTATCCTTTAATCTCTGGCTCATCGTCTTGTCCTTCCTTTCCGTTTATAATCATCCCCGTAGGGCAGAATAACCACTGCCGCCCCCGAGGCTGTCTTTTCGCCTTTAGGATTCTCCGCCCAGAGGCTGCACTCGACGAAATGCTCGCCGCCGCGGATGTATTTCCGGAGCACCTTACCCCGCAGGGTAACCACCTCCCCGGGGTAGTTCATCCCCTTGTAGCTGCAGCTCAGCTTGCGCAGCCGGCCCTGTTCCCCCACCCAGTCGGTCATCAGCTGCCCCAGGAAAGCGCCGATAAGCTGCCCGTGCACGATAATACCCTCCAGCCCACGGCTCCGGGCGTAGTCCTGGTCGTAGTGGATAGGCATATAGTCGCCCACCGCCCCGGCCCACATCACCAGCTGGCGGGGGGTCGGCTCCTTGACCAGCGGGGCAACCTCGTCGCCCTTGCTCACGTCCTGATAGTAGAGCTGTATACTCATTTTAATAGCCGATAACCATCTGGCGGCACCTGGCCACCAGTTGCCCTTCCTGGTTTTTATAGCTGCTCTCGAAGGTCATGAAGGCCATCTGGCCCGTCTGGCCTTTTCTTTCCCGAAGGTTGCTGATTTTAAAGACGACGGTTATACTATCGCCCAGTTTTATGGGCTGGTAGCCCTCGATTTCGGTACTGGCCATGAGGACGGTGTTGAAGGGGGTCAATTTTATCAGGTCCTCAACGAATTGCTCAAAGCCGATAGACAGTGTAAAGGTCGGCGGGGCGATGTTGCCGTCCTTCCAGAGGGGGTTATTGTCGCCCACGGCGTGGGCGAAGCGGCGTATCATCTCCCCTTCAATGAGGTACTCTCTGGGTTGCCACCTCACCCCGACCTTAGCCTTCAGCTTCTCTATGCCGGATAAAGTTTCAGCCATATCAGAAAGTTTACTTTGCCCCGATAAGCTGTGTCAAGGAAGGGTAATCAGCCCCACCCCCCCCCCAATCATTTTATTTATTTAGGGAAACCCTATCCCCTTTATCCCCTTCCCCTTGGCAAGGGGAAGGGGAAATATTTTCTTAGAAGAGGGGCTGTCGCCCCTCTTAAACACCCCTGTAGTATCCCCTTTTCCCCCCAAATTACCTATTGCTATAAAGGTGAAAAGTGCTATTATAACCACATAATCGGCGTCGTACTATTCCGGAGGAGTATGCGTAGCTAGACCGCCATGAAAGCTGAGGATAAAGAAAAACTACGACAGCTACTCGCAAAACTTATTGAAGCGCTTCACTTAATCATAAGCGAGGGTTTAAAAACCGGGACGTTGAAACCCCGATATCAGCCGTACTTCAGATGGAAGTTAATAGAGTTTGAATACAGTGATACCGGCATTAAAAGAAAGAGCGCTAAAGGGCAAGAGTTCGCAAAACCTTATTGGCGTGCAGCAATTTCAAGCATCTGGCAAATAATAATTAATACACCTTTGTATAGAGATATATTTGCATTAATATCAACAACTTACGAGGTGAAAGAGGCTGAATGTGATCTTTATTTAATTGAGCTAATTAACAAAGTCGGTGGAAATATCTTAGCAGGCAAAAATAATAAAGTCTCCGATGCGGAGAGATATATTAACTTGTTCTTGAAAGACTTGGAAGGCGAGAATCAGGAATATAGGGCAGAAGTTAAGCTAGCAGGGTTATTGCTTCAATCTCGTTCAATTCAACTCGACAAAAACACGAGATTAAGAAAACCTACTCGCAGAGATTTCGAAAGGGCAGTGCCCGTTATATTCCCCTCTCGTGGTACATTTCCGTTACAAGACCCCACAGCATTTCTTCACGTTAGAGTTTATGATACTAAGGGAGAAATGATCCTTGAAAATGAAATCGATAGATCAGTAGCACTACTCCGCCTTTTTCGCGTTGGAGCGGTGCAAGATTTACAGCATTCTTTAGATACAAGTTCGATAATTCATATGGCAGGGGGTACGCTGACCACAGGAAGATTATTGAGAGGGGATACGTATTTGATAACAAAAGAAGATGTAAAAACACTCAAAAAATTCTGGTCAAATATGAAAAGTGTTAAATTACCTACTGCACAAGTAGACGAGCTATCAATAGCCTACGATAGATATAGTGATTCCCTTGAAGGAGGGTCCATTGAAAAGCACATTTCCAGCGCAGTCATGGGATTAGAGGCTTTATATCTTAAAGAGGTAGATGAATTATCCTACAGGCTTAGTATGCGTGTCGGTAAGCTTTTAAGTCTAACCGAAGGTGAATACAAGCCGGGTGAAGTTAGAGATAATCTCAAAGTCGCATACAAAATACGGAATAAATATGTCCATGGCGTAATTCTAAAAACAGAGCAGATTAAGAAACTTGTAGAAGAGAAATTCGCCCAAATAATGATAGACTACCTACGCGCTTCAATTGTTGCTTTACTGAAAAGACCTAGTAAAGACACTCTAATTAGTCAATTAGATGATAGTTTCTTAGACAGCACGCAAGAAGAGGAAATTAAAAAACTACTATTCATGCCCTATGGTAAAAGGAGGCACTAAAATGCCAAACGTAAAAGTAGGAGTCATCGGCGGCAGTGGGTTTTACAAGATGGAGGAACTGAAAGGGGTTAAGGAGGTCGAAATCGATACCCCCTTCGGCAAGCCCAGCGATAGCGTAATGACCGGCACGCTGGATGATGTCGGCATCGCCTTTCTGCCCCGCCACGGCAAGGGGCACCGCCTCACCCCCTCCGAGGTGCCCTACCGGGCCAATATCTACGCCATGAAGTCGCTGGGGGTGGAGTGGCTTATCTCGGTCAACGCCGTGGGCGGGCTTAAGTTCAAGATGAAGCCGGGCGACCTGGTCATCCCGGACCAGATAATTGACTGCACCCGCAGCCGGGCGACCAGCTTCTTCGGCGAGGGCATTGTCGCCCATGTCCCCTTCGCCGACCCCTTCTGCCCGGTGCTGAGCCAGATTTTGTTCAAGTCGGCCGTGAGGCTGGGGGCGGAGGCGCACCCAAAGGGCACCTGCGTGGCGATAGAGGGCCCCGCCTTCTCCACCCGGGCGGAGTCCAAGCTCTACCGCTCCTGGGACGCCGACATCATCGGCATGACGCTGAGCCCGGAGGCCAGGCTGGCGCGGGAGGCGGAAATCTGCTACGCTGGTATCGCCGGCGTCACCGACTACGATAGCTGGCAGGACCAGGCCGAGCCGCTGTCGGTTGATGTCATCCTGGAAACCCAGCGCAAGAACATTGATATCATCCAGAAAATCATCAAGCTGTCCATCGCCTGGCTGCCCCCCGAGCGCGACTGTGTATGCAGCCGGGCTATGAAGTCGGCCATCGCCACCGGCGGCAAGTTCATACCGGCGGAGCAGAAGAAAAAGCTGGAGCTCCTCACCGGCAAGTACTTAAAAGGAGATAAACCGTAACCGTGACCGCCATAGAGTTCAACTGCCTGCCGACGGCTATCGGCAGCATGCCCCAGACCGACCCTGATGCGGCCTGTGCGCAGGTTATAAAATACCTTAAGGAAATACCGTGCTGGCCGCAGCTGCCCCGGCGCTCCTTCAAGGAGAATATGTACGCCCAGTACAGCCAGGGCTTTCCCGGCATAACGGTCACCGGTGATAAGGTCTATGTCGACCGCGCTAAAGATATTGACGGCCCGCTGGAGAGGCTCTATGCCGCCTACCTGGAAAACGATGCCTCTAACTACGCCGTCAGCGCCGACTACGCCGCCGGCCTGCACGCCTTTCTGGGGTTAAAGAACCTCTCGCCGATGGCGGTCAAGGGGCAGGTAACCGGCCCGGTGACCTGGGGCTTAACCGTGGCCGATAGCGACGGCAAGGCTATTATCTACGACGATATTCTCGGCGACGCCGCGGCCAAATTTCTGCGCCTGAAAGCGGCCTGGCAGGAAAAAGAGCTAAAAAAGCTCTCGCCCAACACCATCATCTTCGTCGACGAGCCCTACATGGCTTCCTTCGGCTCGGTCTCGGTGCCCCTGTCGGCGGAGAAGGTGAAAAGCCTGCTGGAGGAGGTATTCAGGGGCATTGATGGTCTTAAAGGAGTCCACTGCTGCGGCAACACCGACTGGTCGGTCCTGCTGAATACCAGCGTTGATATTATCAGCTTTGACGCCTATAGCTACGCCCAATCGCTCAGCCTCTATCCCAAAGAGGTAAAAGGCCTGCTTGATAGAGGCGGCGCCATCGCCTGGGGCATCGTCCCCAACGAAGGCTCCTCGCTGGGAAAAGAGACGGCGTCCAGCCTCAAAGACCGCCTTGAAGAGGCGATGGCGCCCTTCACCAGGAACGGCCTGTCTTTCAAGCAGCTCCTGCGCCAGAGCCTGCTCACCCCCAGCTGCACCCTGGCCTCTTTAGACACCCCGGACGCCGCCGCCCAGGCTTTAGAACTCCTCGCCAACCTCTCCCGCCTGATGAGAAAGAGGCTAGCTTAACATAACCAGAAAAACAATCCCCCGAAGCTACCCACCTACGAATTGTTTCCCTGATTTAATAAATATGGAGTTTGTCGCCGATGGAATGCCAGATTGAAATCAACAAAACCAAATGCCCCTGCACCTACCAGCCCTGCTCCCGCAAAGGCAAGTGCTGTGACTGCATCGCCTACCACCTCAAGTCCGACGAGCTTCCCGCCTGCGTCTTCCCCCCCGAGGTAGAAAAGACCTACGACCGCTCCTTTGCCCGCTTCGCTAAACTGGTCTTGGATAAAGCTTAACAGTGGCAAGCCAGGCCGATTCGGGGTATAGTTTAAAAAAGACAGGAGCCGAGGTAGTTTGGCCGAAGAAGTCATCAAAAGCCCGGACACGGAAAGGCAGGAGAGGGTCCCTCCCGGCCAAAAACTCACCGGGCAGTGGCCGGCGCTCCATTACGGCAGCGTGCCCGGTATTGACACCTCCCGGTGGACCTTCACCATTTCCGGCCTGGTAGAAAAGGAACGCAAGCTCAGCTATAAGGAATTCATGTCGCTGCCGATGGTAAAGGTCTTCTCCGATATTCACTGCGTCACCGGCTGGTCAAAAATGGACAACCTCTGGGAAGGGGTCAGCGCCAGCGTTATACGGGAGCTTGCCAGTATACTGCCTGAGGCTAAATTCGTTACCGTCCATTCCGAGGGCGGCTTCACCACCAACCTTACGCTGGATGACTTCTTTCAGCCCGATGTGCTGTTTGCCGTCAAGCACAACAACCAACCGCTAACCCCGGAGCACGGCTACCCGGTAAGGCTGACCGTCCCCCGGCTTTACTTCTGGAAGAGCGCCAAATGGGTGACAGGCGTTGAGTTCACCGCCGAGGATAGGCCGGGATTCTGGGAATCCCACGGCTACCACAATCACGGCGACCCCTGGAAGGAGGAAAGGTACAGCTAGGCCTTAGCCGCCGCCTTTTCCCTGGCAAAAAGCAGCTAATTCCCGCCTAAATCAAATCTAAGGCCTAACCAATTGCTCTTCTTTTCGTTATATATATAAAGCAGACCAATCACCAAGGAGGATGAAATTGAGTAAAAAAGTATTAGCTCTACTGGCCAGTCTCTTGCTTATCGGGGTGGTATTTACTGCCACGCCAGTTTATGCGCAGGAAGAAGAGGACGTTGCCATTGGCGAGGTTACTGACCCCGGTACTCTACCCGATTCCCCCTTCTATTTTATGAAGACCTGGGGAAGAGCTGCTAGCAGTTTCTTCGCCTTTAATAACCAGGAGAAAGCGGAGCTGGCGTTGAGGTTCGCCAATGAGGACGCTCTAGCCATCAATGCCCTGTGTGAAAACGGGCAATGCGAGCTGGCGGAGAGGCACTGTGAGAGGTTCCAGGAGCAGTTTCAAAGAGCCATTCGGTGGATGGAAAAAGCTCAAGAGGAAGGCAGGGACATCGAGGAATTGGTTGAGAAATTGAAGGATAACCATCTCCGACAGCAGCAAGTTTTAGCCGGTTTACTGGAAACGGTGCCGGAACAGGCCCAAGAGGGGTTCCTCAATGCCATGGTGAATTCGAGTTTCGGCCTGCAGAACGCCGTGAGAAAAATCCAGGGACAGCAGCAAATGGAGCAGTTCCAGGACGAGCTCAATCTTCAAATCAGCAATATGGGCGAAGAAACACAATTGCAGATTCAGGAAAGGTTAGAAGCGAAGCACCAGGGAGTTGACGAAGTCCCTGATACAGATTCACCACAGCAGGGGCAAGGCCAGCAAAACGCTGGTGGCAACAAATAGGAATATTTTTAAAGCTTAAGTCTACTCAGGGGTAAGGCGTAACCCGTATTAAGACAATGCCTTACCCCTTTTGCTGAACCACAGCCATACCCCGCTCGCCCCACCCAGAATCACCGCCGCTCCGGCCACGCCCAGGACACAGAACAGGACGACGTCGTAGAAGTAGCCGTCGGCAAACAGCATCTTCAGGTAGTCCCTGGTCGGGTCGAGCAGCCAGAAGTCATTAGAGGTAAAGCTGATAACATGAAACTGCCAGAAGATCGAGTTAAAGCCAAAGAGAGCCCCCAGCCCCAGGGCCAGCATCAGACCTAAGGTGATGCCGCTCCCCCCCACCAC
>JABMRW010000051.1 GCA_013202445.1 Deltaproteobacteria bacterium
ACTTTTAGAGTAGACTTCCTGGGGATTACCGGTTTCATCAGGGTCATCAGCTCTCTCAGCTTGTTAACTTGAATTTCCATTTGTTTTTCACCTCCTTTTTGGCCACTAATTCAGCCTTTGGAGGCCAGCCCAAAAGCTTGCAGATAATAGTTGCCTCTTAAAAGAATTTTGGTTGAGCTGCCGGAGCTTTGGCAGCGGCCGGCCTGTTTGCCGTTGAGGTCGTCGTTGTAGCAGGTATTACCGGCTTGGGCAGGTCAGCCTTCGGATACCGAGGAGAGGCAGTCCACTTCAGCTTAGCCTCAGCCACCAGTACAGGTACTACCTGCAGGACAGCGGCCAGGTCGCCTTCCATGGTCTTGTACACAGGGTCACAATCGGGGGACTGCACTCCCAGCATGGCTCTGTTGTCCTTCAGAATGATTACGACCTTTAATTCACTGGCCGGCTTCTCGGTTTTCGAAACATCTGTGGTCTCAGTCGCTACCGGGTCTTCCTGTTCGGTGTCTGTGCCCTCTTCTTCCTCTCCCTCTTCAGATCCTGGGGTCTCTTCTTCGTCTAACATTGGTTACCTCCTTCTGAGTGAATATCGATTGCCTGTAGAGCAATCTTTCCTTAGCAGGGTGTCGACCTTCACCCCGATCATGCGGGCTACTATATTTGGTTCAGCGGGTACCGCTTGTAACGTGCCGGCATCCAAATCGATGTAAGCTCCCATCCAGGTGAGCTTTTTATTCAGTAGCCGGTAGATGAATTCCAGTACCAGCGTGGCCATAGCCTGGTTAATGACGGGACTCTGCTCTTCTGCGGCAACCGCCTCGGCGCAGTCCCGGGGGTTTGTATCCTTAACGGTAGGCGGCGCCAGAAGACTGGGGAGCTGCCACGATGGCATCGGCAGCCCTTCTACCTCTTTGGATTCTTTAATAAACGGGCTGCCGAGGAGTTCAAGATTTCTAGCGCTGCCCAGCAGTACCTGCCCTGATGAAAATCCATTACCCGCATCCAGCCACCAGTTGCCAAAGTGCAGGGTTTGACCGATTTGCCGCCGGGCCTTAGCGTTATCTACACAGCCGATAATGATTCCCTGGATAGCAGGACTGCGCAGACCGCCGCCCCAGCTCTCACCGATAAGGTCCGGCATATAGGGGTAGACGCTGTAGGCAATTCTCCGGTGATACTGCCGGGATAGTCTTTCAGCTAGTGCCTGGGACTTGAACTTATCCAGGTCGCCCTCGTAAAAGTTCTGGCGTGCCAGGTTATGCAGATCAACCCGGTCATGATCGATGAGAAGAAGAGGTATATCGCTGCCAATAAGCAGCCGGCACAATCCTTCAGCGACTAAAGAACCGGTCCCACCACAGCCAACCACTATGATTTTGAATTGCTGGGGCATTCGGTTCAGTGATACCGTATAGGTCAACTTCTATTTTCACCTCCTCTTCTTCAGATTCGAGTGCGCGAGTTAAGGAGCCGTCAAAGACATCGCGCCAGGCCAGGGTGTGGTAGTAACCATAGACACCGGCCCTCAGCCTGACTACCGGCGTAGCGTTCAATCTACCGACCACGGCGGATAGTCTCAGTCCTTTTTCGTCATCATTGTCCTGGCCGCTGAAACGGGCTGCCATATGGCCATGGGAGTGGATATCGAGCACGACGGAATTCCCGATTTCATAAACGACACTGGCGCCGCCCTCATCCTGTACCGGTACATAAAAGTGGTATCCGGCAGCGGCCGTAACAGCGACGTAGCGCTCTCTATCAGGGGCGGCCAGAAAGGTATTTAGCGCCAGGTCAAAGAAGTGTTGCGGAATGCTCCCGTACGTGAGGGCAATCTTCGCTTTCATGGGCGCTAACCCTCTGACTTCGCACTCGT
Organism: Deltaproteobacteria bacterium; assembly: GCA_013202445.1. Classification (GTDB taxonomy): domain Bacteria; phylum Chloroflexota; class Dehalococcoidia; order Dehalococcoidales; family BS750m-G39; genus JABMRW01. Next base: position 1,871 of record JABMRW010000051.1, read on the forward strand.
TGACCGGCACCCGGGCGGCGAGCATTGGGTTAGAAGCCTCGATAAAAAGGCCGTTGGCCGCCAGGATATAGTTGTAGTAGATGCCTTTCTCACCGGAGATACCGTCGGGGTAATTTACCAGGTATCCCACCATTTTCATGCTCTACATCTCCATGTTCATCAGGTCTTTCAGGCTGCCGATACGGACCAGGTCAGCGACCGGGAATTTCCTCTTGTTGTCCAGAGACTCCCAGAGCCTGACGATGTTATTCGGGTACAGCTTAGACCTGTTTTTCAGATTGGCGCTTGCCGTGAAGAAAGAAGTGAAGAAGGACTGCACCGTATCGGCAATTCTAGTGGGATACTTGTGAGTGCCGGCACAGGAAAGTCCGCTTTCATGGATATTACATAGAGGGGCATTGTAAACGTCATCTGTCTCTTTCGTTGGCTTCTTTCTTACCGCATAGACCCAGGGCGCTTTCCCGGGAGAGCACAGGAATATGAGACCGGGCAGGGGCAGGTTAAAGCGCCGTGGTGCTGCCTTGATGTCGAGTTCGAGAGCGACCTTCCATATCTTCGGCTCTACATAGACTGCGTACACCGGCCCGCCCCGGGTATTTCGCCACCATATAGTTCCAGGCGGCAGTAGACCGGTGCCGAACGCCAGGTCATTGGCCAGGGCGTGGGCTATGTCCATAGCCGAAACTATCCTGGTTGATGAGACTTCCTGGTCGTAGACACTCAGCGCTACGGCCTGGTGGTAGAAATCAAGGCGAGCCCTCAGCTTATCCGGAGGGATTCCGAGCTCTTCAGGCACGGCCCATTTAAAGTCAGTTGTAGCTTCCATATTTGGTCACCTCCTTTCATGTTCGTTTAGTCAATAGGCAGGGGCAGCTGTTCCTTGGGGATAACAAGGTCTTTGTTATCTGTGAGCAGAGCCATGAGCTTTCTAAAGGTGCGTTCCGGGTCTTGCTCAAGCAGGAGTGCTACCCTATGAATCTTGTCCAGGATTTCGGTAGCCTGGTGCCAATCTGATGTCATTTCGTCGATTGTGTCCGGGTCCCACTCCGGCAGCCCTTCCATATCAAGGGACTCGCCCATGGTATCGAGGTGAATAGAGCCGGTGTTACCGTTTATCCAGTCTGCGAATAGACCTAACCCGTCAAACTCGGTGTCATCGGTTATCGTATGCAGGTCTTCAGCCGACCAGCCACTGGCTGGGAGCAAACGGACAAGGCCTTCCTCTACGATATCGCCGACTGCTTCAAGGATAGGAATCCGCGGGCCGGGTATTCCATCGGCTTCTTCCTCATCATCTGACAGGCCCAGAGGGTCTCCCTCATCCCAGGGGCACTCTACCAGCGCCAGAGCCAGGATGTAGCCTTGCCTTAAGTCGGCAAACCCATGGTAACCTTCGTAGGAGAAGCCTAGCGGCTGGAATGGTATACCGGACAGAAGGTCGCCGATGCCGAATTCATCCGAAAGGGTATCGTCATGGAGCGGAAAGTATTTCCGGCTAAAGAGCTGGCAAAACCTCCATGCCCGGCGGTCTAAATCCTCCG
>JABMRW010000005.1 GCA_013202445.1 Deltaproteobacteria bacterium
CTAGACGAGGGGGCTTCCGATAAGCTTTGTGCTGAGTTAGGCGACCTCCTGATGCAGATTGTCCTCCACAGCCAGATTGCCAGTGAAACCGGGGAATTTGAGATTAGCGATGTGGTTAAGAGTACTAATACCAAGCTCATCCACCGCCACCCCCATATCTTCGGCTCCAAGAAAGTCAGGGATGCCGAGGAGGTGGCGCTTAACTGGGAGGAGCTCAAAGGGGAGGAGAGAGCGCCCGATGCCTCTATGCTGGAGAGCGTGCCCGGGCAGATGCCGGCCCTGGGCTACAGCCAGGAGATTCAGCGCCGGGTGGCTCACGTTGGCTTTGACTGGAAGGATGTTGACGGCGTTATCGACAAGCTGGCCGAGGAGGTCGGCGAGTTCCAGCAGGCCGGGAGCCGCGAGCGGCAGGCGGAGGAGTTCGGCGACTTGCTCTTTACCCTGGCCAATATCGGCCGCCGGATGGAGATAGACCTAGAGGCGGCGCTGAGAGAGGCCAACAGGCGCTTCTATAAGCGCTTTACCTGTATGGAGGAGGTCTGCCGTAAGCGGGGGGTAAATTTAGGCGACCTCTCCTTTGATGAGCAGAACGCCCTCTGGGAAGAGGCCAAGAAAAGGACGGAATAGGCGGTCGGGGCGGGGATTTTAATCTCTCCACCGCCCCGAACCTTAGGGACTAACTTAAACTAAGCCCTCTCTACCCTTAAAAAGGCAGGACCTTACGGTCTGACATATCGTTTATCAGTATCGCCGCCGAGTCATACCAGGCGATTAGAGCCACCAGAATCCCCAGGTAGCCTCCGGCCAGCTTAAAGCCGGTGCTGAATTCGCCCGCCGCCAGCAAAAAGAAGGTGATGGTGAGCGTGATGAAGAGGATTAAGAGACCCTTAGGCGCTTTGGTAGCGGCGAAGGTGGCGTAAAGGGTGAATAGACCCCAGGCAACCAGAAAAAAGGCTAATCCGGCCGCCGGGACGGCTGCTATTATGCCCGCCGCCTCCAGGACTATCATCAGTGCCAGCCCCAGCCAGAACGAGCCGAAAGAGGTAAAGCAGGTCGCCCCGAATATATTACCGCTCTTAAATTCCCACATTCCGGCCAGCACCTGCGCCAGCCCCCCGTAGAAAAAGGCCATCGGCAGGACGACGCCGATATTGGCCGGGGCGATAATACCCGCGTTTATTATGCTCAGCAGAAATGTGGTCAGGGCGAACGCCCCCAGTCCCAGAGCCCCCGGATTAGCTATTTTTTCAGACATGCACAATTCCTCCTTCTATTTTATTTTTGTGCTATAATGAACGTCAATCAGCGGCAGAAAGGCCGTAAAGAAATCGGGGCGAGTGGATTCGAACCACCGACCTCAGCGTCCCGAACGCTGCGCGCTAACCGGACTGCGCTACGCCCCGCGGATACTATTATAGGCAAAATTAGTTTTGATTGCAAAAAATGAAATACTGCGTTTTGATAGTTGACGGCGCCGCCGGCCTGCCGATACCCCAGCGGGGAGGCAAGACCTGCCTGGAGTTGGCCGATACCCCCAACCTCGATGCCTTGGCCGGTGAGGGTGAGGTGGGGCTGGTGCGCACCGTGCCGCCGGGTATGGAGCCCTCCAGCGCCTGCGCCTGCATGTCGGTGCTGGGCTACGACCCCAAAGTTTACTACAAGGGACGGAGCGCCATCGAGGCCCGGAGTATGAATATTCCTATCGGGGAGGGGGAGGTCGTTTTCCGCTGCAACCTGGTGGCCATCCGTGACGGCAAGATGTGGAGCTACAGCGCCGGCTACATCAGCACCGAAGAGGCCAGAAAGCTCATCGCCGCCCTGAATGAGAGCCTGGACGACGATAATATTCACTTCTATCCCGGCGTCAGCTACCGGCATATACTAAAGCTAAAGGGGCATGCGGACGCCCTCCTGGCCAGCTGTACCCCGCCCCACGATATTCCCGATAAACCGATAGATAGCTTCCTGCCCAGGGGTAAGGGCAGCCAGATCCTGCGCGACCTGATGGGGCATTCGGAGGGGGTGCTGCGCTACCACCCGGTGAACGAGAAGCGGCGGTCGCGCGGCGACATCCCGGCGACCACCATCTGGCTCTTCTGGGGCAGCGGCCGGGTGCCGGATATGCCCCGGTTCGAGGAGGTCTATGGCTTAAGCGCTGCTCTCACCTCCGGGGTTGACCTGCTCAAAGGCCTGGCCAAGATGGTGGGGATGGAGGTGCTGGCTCTAGATGGAGTGACCGACGGCCTGGACAACGACTTCGCCGCTCAGGCCGAGGGCGCCCTGGAGGCGCTCGAGGAGAATGACCTGGCGGTTATTCACATCGAGGCGCCCGATGAGGCGGCCCACGCCGGCTCGGTTGATGATAAGATTGAGGCTATCCACCGGATAGACAGGGAGGTTGTAGGTCGCTTACGCTCGGCGGGCAACCTGCGCCTGCTGATTATGCCCGACCACCCCACCCCGATTAAGAGCCGCACCCACAGCCTGGAGCCGGTGCCCTTTCTATTGTGGGGGGAGGGCTTCAGCCCCAACGGGGCTAAAAACTTTAGCGAAATTGAGGCCAAAGGGACTGGCCTTTTTATTGAGGATGGGTATAAAATAATGGGTAAGCTTATTGGAGAAAAAAGGGGGGATTAGGCTGGTTTTTAGAAAGCATTTTCTTTCCCACCCTCCCACCCTATAGAGGTTAGACCTCTTTGATACCCTTTAAACCGGGTGGGAGAAAGGGTTGTATTTCTAATATCCCCCGCTGGGGTGGTGGAGCAGAGTTTAAGAGGGTAGAGCCCTTTTGGGCGGGTGGGAAAAGATATAAAACGGGGTGGGGTTAAGAACTAATGGCTATAGTTGTACAGAAATACGGCGGCAGCTCGGTGGGGAATGCCGAGAAGATAAAGAATGTGGCTAAACGCATCGCCGCCGCCAAAGATAAGGGCAACGAGGTGGTGGCCGTCGTCTCGGCGATGGGGGACACCACCGACGAGCTGGTTGAGCTGGCCTATTCGGTGACCGACCTGCCCAGCGAGCGTGAGTTCGACGTTCTGCTCTCCACCGGCGAGATTGTCTCCAGCACCCTGCTGGCCATGGCGCTGCGGGCGATGGGCTATGAGGCCATCAGCCTATCCGGCGCCCAGGCCGGGATAAGGACCGATGCCGCCTACAGCCGGGCGCGAATCGTGGGGGTTGACCCGGAGAGGATAGTCAAGGAGCTGGACAAGGGGCGCATCGTCATCGTGGCCGGCTTCCAGGGAGTTACCGAGGAGATGGATACCACCACCCTGGGGCGGGGCGGCTCCGATACCACCGCCGTGGCCCTGGCGGTGGGCCTGGGAGCTGAAATCTGCCAGATATACACCGACGTCGAGGGGGTCTATACCGCCGACCCGCGGCTTGTCCCCGAAGCTAAAAAGCTGGCCGAGATTGGCTACGAGGAGATGCTGGAGTTGGCCAGCTACGGAGCCAAGGTGATGCACCCCAGGGCGGTGGAGCTGGGTGAGCTGTTCAACATGCCGATTATGGTTGCCTCCAGCTTTACCGATAGTCCGGGTACACTAATTCATGGAGGGGAAGCTATGGAAGTGCGCAATAAGGTGACCAGTATCGCTCATGACCTGGATGTGGCCAAGATAACCGTGGTCGGCGTGCCCGACCGGCCGGGTATCGCCGCCACTATCTTCGAGCCCTTAGCCAAAGCCAATATCAGTATAGATACTATCGTGCAGAACGCCAGTATCAAGAATATCACCGATTTAACCTTTACCGTGGCTAAAAGCCAGCTGCGTAAGGCCATGGAGGTGGTTAAACCTATAGCCCAATCAATCGGCGCCGGGGACTGCGTCAGCGACGCCAAGCTGGGCAAGGTGAGCATCATCGGCACCGGCATGCAGAATACCCCCGGTTTTGCCGCCCGGATGTTTTCCGCCCTCAGTGAAAAGGGGATTAACATCCAGCTTATCTCCACCTCGGAGATAAGAATCACCTGTATCATCGATGAGGAAGGGGTTAAAGACGCCGTCAAAGCCCTGCACCGCGCCTTTGAGCTGGAAGAATAATTTAGCCGCATGGAGAAATAGTTTTACCCCACTCGTGAATTAGCTTGTCATGCCGCTGTGTCTGGGTTAAAATACTATATTCTGGACTAATTTCAGGGGATCCCGATGGCCTATCAGGAAGAGGAACAGGTAAGGCTGAGGCGGCAGCGTAGCAAGCAGGCTATTGCCCTGGCTATGCAGGGGCGGTGGCGGGAGGCGGTGGCGGCCAACCAAGAGATAATAGCCAGCTTTTCTCATGATGTTGACGCCTATAACCGCTTGGGCAGAGCCTACATAGAGCTGGGGGATTACGCCCAGGCTAAAGAGGCCTACGAGCGGGCTATTGAATTTGACCCCTATAATGTCATCGCCCAGAAGAACCTGCGCCGCTTACCCTATCTGGGGGAGGCCGGCTCGGAGGCTGATTCCGACCGGGTGGAGCCCCATCTTTTCATTGAGGAGACCGGCAAGGCGGGGGTGGTAAGCCTCTCCCGGCTGGCGCCGCCGGCGATACTGGCCAGGATGGCCGCCGGCAATAAGGTATATTTGAAGAGGGACGGGTCCGGTTTAGCCGTGGCCAACGCCCGTGGTGAGTACCTGGGGCAGGTTGAGTTCAGGCACGCCCAGAGGCTTATCAGGCTGATGGAGGGGGGTAACCAGTATGCCGCCGCTATCATCAGCGCCGCTGAGGACCGGGTGCTGGTTATTATCCGGGAGGCGTATCAGGACCCGGCTCAGGCGGGGCAGCTTTCCTTTCCGCCGAGGGGGGGAGAGAGCCTGCGTCCTTATGGTAGCGAGAAGATGCTGAGGCGTGAGCTGGAGCATATCGAGACCGAGGCTGAAGAGCCGGTGGAGAAGAAGGCCGGGGACGAGGGTGGCGATACTGAGGAGTAGGAGGTTTTAACCAGCTATGGTGTTAGGCAAGACCCGACCGGTAAATATAGAAGAGGAGATGAGCAACTCCTACCTCGATTACGCTATGAGCGTAATCGTTTCCCGCGCCCTGCCCGATGTGCGCGACGGCCTGAAACCGGTACAACGCCGTATTCTCTACGCCATGGCCGAGCTGGGGCTTACGCCGCCCAGCGCCCATAAGAAGAGCGCCCGTATCGTCGGTGAGGTGATGGGTAAATATCACCCCCACGGCGATTCACCTATTTATGAAGCTATGGTGCGCATGGCCCAGAGCTTCTCCATGCGCTATGTTCTGGTTGATGGGCAGGGTAACTATGGCAGTGTTGATAACGACCCGCCGGCGGCGATGCGCTATACCGAGGCCCGCCTGGCGTCTATTTCCGAGCAGATGCTGGTTGATATTGACAAAGACACGGTCAACTTCCTGCCCAACTTTGATGACAGTCTGAAAGAGCCGTCGGTGCTGCCTACCAAGCTGCCCAACCTGCTGGTCAACGGCAGCGCCGGCATCGCCGTGGGCATGGCTACCAGTATCCCCCCGCATAACCTGACCGAGATCTGCGATGCCCTCGCTTACCTCATCGATCACCCCGAGGCCACCGTTGACGAGCTTACCCAGTTCGTCAAGGGACCCGACTTCCCCACCGCCGGTATCATGCTGGGGGGGGAGGGGATTAAAAACGCCTACGCTACCGGCCACGGCAAGGTGGTGGTCCGGGCTAAAGTGGTGGTGGGTGACGGCGGCGAGGCGGGGCGGCACCGCATCCTGGTCACCGAGCTGCCCTACCAGACCAATAAGGCGGCGCTGGTGGAGCGGATTGCCGAGCTGGTTAAAGCCAGGAAGGTGGAGGGTATCAGCGGGCTGCGGGATGAGTCCGACCGCCAGGGTATGCGCATTGTTATCGAGCTAAAGCGGGAAGCCCAGCCCAGGCAGGTGCTCAATAACCTCTATAAGTACACCGCCATGCAGTCTTCCTTCTTCGTTAACATGCTGGCGCTGGTTGACGGGCAGCCCCGCGTTATCAGCCTTAAAGAGGCGCTGCAGTATTTTATTGATTTCCGCCGCCAGGTTATCACCCGGCGCTCCAAGTACGAACTGAAAGTGGCCAGGGCACGGGCTCATATCCTGGAGGGCCTGAAGATTGCCCTGGACAACATAGATAAGATTATCGCCACCATCAAAAAAGCGGCCACGGCCGAGACTGCCCGCCGCGACCTGATGGACGGCTTCGGCTTATCGCAGGCTCAGGCTCAGGCCATCCTCGATATGCAACTGCGCCGGCTGGCTAACCTGGAGAGGAAAAAGCTCCTTGATGAGTACGCCGAATTGCTGAAGACTATCTCCTACCTGGAGGACCTGCTGGCTACCCCCAGAAGGATACTGGCCCTGATAAACGAGGAAATTGGCGAGCTTAAGGCCAAGTTTGGCGACAAGCGGCGCACCGAGATAAGCGAGGAGGAGATAACCGAGTTCCGCGAGGAAGACCTTATCCCCCACCAGCGGGTGGTGGTGACCTTAAGCAAGCGCGGCTTCGTCAAGCGGGTGCCCTCCCCCAACTACCGTTCGCAGCACCGTGGCGGCAAGGGTATAATTGGCATGGTCACCAGGGAGGCGGACGCGGTGAGGGTGCTGGTGGTGGCCGATACCCATGATAACCTGCTCTTCTTTACCAACCGTGGGCGGGTCTTTCATCTTAAGTGCTACGAGATTCCCGCCGACAGCACCCGGACGGCTAAGGGGATAGCCCTGATTAACCTCTTCTCCATTACCGAAAACGAGCGGGTGACGGCTATGGTGGCGCTGCCCGATTTCAAGCCCGGCGTCTACCTGTTGATGGCTACCAGCGGCGGCGAGATTAAAAAGACGATGGTGGATAAATTTGCCGCCGTGCGCAGCAGCGGGCTTATCGCCATGGACATGGAGCCGGGGGACGAGCTGGTGGCCGCCCGCCTGGCTACCGACAAGGACGACGTCATGCTGGCTTCCGAGGGGGGGCAGTCAATCCGGTTCGCCATCTCCGAGCTGAGGGCGGTCAGCCGGACCAGCGGCGGGGTGCGTGGTATCCGCCTCGGCGCCGACGACCGGGTGGTGGGTATGGATATAGTGCGCCATGACGGCTATGTTTTGACCGTTACCAGCGGCGGCTACGGTAAGCTGACCCCGGTGGACGACTATCCCAAGCAGCACCGGGCCGGGGGTGGGGTGAGGACCTTTAGCCTTACTGAAAAATCGGGTAAGGTTGCCGCCTCCGAGGTGGTCACTCTAAAGCAGCAGGTAATGATTATTTCGGCGGAGGGTATTGTTATCCAGACGCCGGTTAGGGAGAAAGACCCCCGGCAGGGCATTACCGTCCAGGGGCGGAGCACCCAGGGGGTGAGGCTGCAGGACCTCGAAGCCGGTGACCGGGTGGTGGCTATCGCCTGCTTTGAGAAGGATACTAAGTAGAAGGGCGCCCCTCGATTTTTTGCCGGCAGTCCGCTTGCCGGAGTTCCAATCCACAGGCATTACAGGACTGCTCGCGGCAGTCCGGGGTTTCCTCACCTTTGAGAGAGCGCTGGTATTCCCGCTTGAGGAAGTCTGAGCTTACCCCGGTATCTATGTGAGACCAGGGCAGAAGCTCGTCCAGAGAGCGCTCCCGGTGGGCGTAAAAGCCCGGTTCCAAGCTGTTCCGGGCAAAGGCGTCCAGCCAGTTCTGGTAGTTGAAGCGTTCGTCCCAGGCGTCAAAAGTCGACCCTGACTTCCAGGCATCATAGATGATTTTGCCCAGCCGCCGGTCTCCCCGCGACAGCGCCGCCTCCAGGAGGCTGATTCTGGGGTCGGCCCAGGAGAAGTGGCTGCCCTTGCGGCGCAGTCCTGTTTTTAGTAATTCGTGCTTGGCGTTTAGTTGCTCGGCGCTTTCCTGAGCCACCCACTGGAAGGGGGTGTGGGGCTTGGGGATGAAGGTGGACAGGCTGATTCTTACCTGGGGCATGCCGCCCCTGGTCCCCTTGCCCGCGGCGTGGATTTTAGCTACCAGCTGGATGATGGCTTCTATGTCTTCCGTGGTCTCGCCGGGCAGGCCGACCATAAAGTATAGTTTAAGGCTCCTCCAGCCCCGGGCGAAGGCGGCCGCCGCCGTCTCCAGGATTTGCTCCTCGGTGAGGCCCTTGTTCATGAGGCGGCGCATTCTTTCGCTGCCCGCCTCCGGGGCAAAGGTGAGCCCGGTTTTCCTCCGCGAGGGCAGGGATTCCATCAGCTTTAACGAGAAGCTGTCAATGCGCAGGCTGGGCAGAGACAGCGCCAGGTTTTTATAGTTATGGGCCAGGCTGGCTACTAGCTCCTCGATGCGGGGGTAGTCGCTGGAGCTTAAAGAAACCAGGGATACCTCGTTGTAGCCGCAGTTGGCGATAAGCTCCCCCACTGCCTTTATCACCTCCGCCTGGGGGCGCTGGCGCCGGGGGCGGTAGATGACCCCCGCCTGGCAGAAGCGGCAGCCCCGGGTGCAACCCCGCTGAATCTCCACCGCGCCCCGGTCGTGGACGACCTCAATGTAGGGGACGACGGGGCGGGTAACCGGGGGTGGGAGCTTGGCCACTATCCGCCGTTCGATGACCGCTTTAGCCTCAGCCGCCGTCAGGGTAATGCCTTTGACCAGGCCGTCGGCTTCGTATTCCACTTGATAAAAACCGGGCACGTAGACGCCGGCGATATTAGCCACCTGATGTAATAATTCTTCTTTGCTGGCTTTGTTTTTCTTCCACTGCCGCAGGCAGTCAACCAGCTCCGGCAGTACCTCTTCACCCTCGCCGATGACGAAGAAGTCGATAAAGTCGGACATGGGCTCGGGGTTGAGGCAGCAGCTGCCGCCGGCGATGACTATGGGGTGGGAGTCGTCCCTTTCCGAAGCTAGGACCGGTATCTGCGCCAGGTCTAAAATATTCAAGACATTGGTGTAGGCCAGCTCGTAGTCTAAAGAGAAGCCGATGACATCAAATTCTTTGAGGGGGCGTTTAGATTCCAGGCTGAGCAGGGGGATGCCAGCCGCCCGCAGGGCGGCTTCCATATCTACCCAGGGGGCAAAGACCCTCTCGGCGAGGACATCTGACTGGCTGTTGAGAATGTCGTAGAGGATGGGCAGAGCCATGTTGGACATGCCGATTTCGTATAAATCGGGGTAGCAGAGGGCAAAGCGGAGAGCGGTCTTGTCCCAGTCCTTGATAACGCTGTTCCACTCGCCGCCGGTATAACGGGCCGGCCTGGTCACCTGGTAGAGAATACTTTCGGGATAGCTCAATCTGTGTCCTCCTGTAGCCATATAACTATAGACGATAGCTTCGGTTTTTACAATTGGTGGGAGATTGGGGGCGACAAAAAGAGCATTAAAAAAAATGGGGGAAACAATTCGAGGCTGGCTGGCTACGGGGATTTGTTTTTAGCGTTATGGTAAGTAGAGTCTGAGAGGGTGTTTTGCTACCCACCCTCCCGCCCTACAGAAGTGATACTTCTATCAGTTTCTTTGAAGAGGGTAAATCCCCCTCCGCTGGGGGTGGGGTAGAAAGGGCTTTAGCCCTTTTACATTAAGGGCGGCGGGTTGGAATAGATATAAAACGGGGGGTGGGGGGAAAAGGGGGGGTTAGCCCAGTTTTTAGAGTGTGTTTTGCTACCCACCCTGACCCACCCTCAAAGGCTTTGCCTTTAAAACTTTCTAGACCCCACCGGGGTTATTCATTAATTGGGGGGCTACGCTCCACCTCCCCTTTTTAACGGGTGTTTTGCGTCCCAGCCCGCCCTATAGAGGTGTTACCTCTAAACCCCTGATTTGAGGGGGTGTTTTAGAGGGGCGCCAGCCCCTCTTTTAAAATAATCTTCCCCTTCCCCTTCGTTAAGGGGAAGGGGATAAGGGGAGGGAATAGCCCAGTTTTTAGAAGAAGTATTCTTTCCCACCCACCCACCCGATAGAGGTCAGACCTCTTTCAACTCCTTTTTAGGGGTGGGGTAAGAGAGTAAAGAGGGTGGAACCATTTTGGGCGGGTGGGTATGGGTAACAAAACAAAACTTTAAAAGCGGGGGGTGGGGAAGGAAAAGACGGGTTGAAAACGGGAGAGTAGCCGTCTACAATAGCACTAACCTTTTACAAGGAGAATAAAATGGAGCAGATATGGGCGCCCTGGCGAATAAAGTATATCCGGATGGAAAAGCCGGAAGGGTGCTTCCTGTGTGAGAAACCAAAGGAAGATAACGATGCGGCTAACTACATCCTTTACCGGGGGGAGAAAAACTTCATTATCCTCAACAGCTACCCCTATAACCCGGGTCACCTGATGGTGGCCCCTTACCGCCATGTGGCCAGCCCGGAAGAGCTGACCGAGGAGGAGCGGCACGAGCACTTTGAACTGGTCAGCCGTAGTGTTAAAGTGCTCAAGAAGGCATTAAAGCCCGGCGGCTTTAATATCGGCATGAATCTGGGCAAAGTAGCCGGCGCCGGTATAGCCGACCATATACACACTCATATCGTGCCGAGGTGGGTGGGGGATGGCAACTTTATGCCGGTGATAGCCGACGTGCGGGTGGTGCCGGAAGCCCTGGCTGAGACCTATGACAAGCTGAAGGGTAAGTTTTAGGTTGGGGTAAAAGGGGTATTGACAGGCGGGCTGTGGCGGCCAGGATAAGGCACAAGATAGACTGAAGCGATATATTAAAGCCTTAATCTGATGGTTTTCTGAACTTGGCTTTCAGCTCTTCTATCTGCCGCCTTTCTTCCTGCTGCTTGGCCATTTGCTCCTCGGTTATAGGCTCAAAGGACTTGACCTCGTTGTTTTCTATCTGGATGGAGAAGAGCTCCCGGCATTTCCAGCAGCGATAGGGACCGCGGTAGGTCGGTTCTAGCAGAGACTGGCTGCCCTCGGTGCCACAGCTTGGGCATTTTATGGTTATCATCATGGCGGCACCTCCTTTAATTATTAACTGGCGCCCCCAAGGGAATTCGAATCCCTGTTGACGGCTTGAAAGGCCGCTGTCCTAGTCCTCTAGACGATGGGGGCGTTATGCCCAAGTATAGCAAAGACGGCCCCGACTGACAATGTAATGTGCTAAAATAACTTGATATGGGCGAGCAGAATTGGCTTAAGCGGAATTTTATTCCTCTCCTGACACTGATATTCGTCGTCGTTATTACGGTGGGCATTTTCTTTTACAGGGAACAGATAGCCGAACTGGGTAACTATCGCTATCTTGGGGCCTTTATTATCAGTCTGGCTTCCAATGCCACTGTCATATTGCCCGTCCCCGGCCTTTTGTTTATCTTTGCTCTGGGTGCGCTTTTACCCTCGGCTGTTCTGGTGGGTTTGGCGGGTGGAACGGGGGCGGCTATCGGAGAGATAAGCGGCTATCTGGTCGGCTATAGTGGGCGGGGGGTCGTTGAGAAGAACAAGCTGTATTTACGGCTGGTGAATTGGGTGAAAAGGTGGGGGGCACTGGCCATCTTTATTTTTACCCTGGTGCCCTTCTTCCCCTTTGACCTGGCCGGCATCGCCGCCGGCGTCCTTCGTTTCCCCTTCTGGAAGTTTCTCATTGTCTGCTGGGCAGGCCGGACTATACTTTATATCGGTGTCGCCTGGGGTGGGGCTATGGGGTGGGAGGCGCTGCTGAATTTCCTCGGTTAGCCGGCTCCTTGATTCTAAAGAGCAGCACCGAGCCGACGATAAAGTAGACGAGGCAGGCCGTCAGCATGACCTGGTAGCCCAGCCCGTGGCTGTAGGCATTTAAGGGGTCAATGGCTATCCCGATAAGGCGGGCCAGGGCCGCCCCGCCGGCGGTAGCCAGATTGGTCAGCCCCAGGTATCTGGCTTCTTCGCCTTTGGGTACTAAATCGGTGGCCAGCGCCCAGTTGCTGCTGAAGAAGGCCCCGCCGGAGATTGCCAGCAGAGCGCCGGAGACCATCAGGGCGCTGTAGTTATTATGGATGAAGAGCAGCGGCAGAATGCCCAGGGCGCCCAGCAGGCCGGAGGCGATGACTACCGGGCGGCGGCCTATTCTATCCGATAACCAGCCGGCGAGATAGACCACCCCTATCAGGCAGATTCCGGCTACTATCAGACAGATACCGGCTAATATCAGCAGGTCGCCGGTGACCTGGCCGAGATCGGTTATCCCCACCACGTCTATCAGGAAGTAGAGGGCGAATGTCTGCAGAGTGGCCATGGCCATGATGATAAGCAGGCGGGATACCAGGAAGGTGACGAAACCGGGGCTGACTTTGACATCAATCTTAAAGCTCTTATAAATGGTCGGCAGCAGGGGGGGTGGGGAGCCGCCCGTCCACGGCCGCTCCTTAACCATGAAGATGGTGGCCAGCAGGGCGCCGAGCAGGACAACATCGAGCAGGGACAGGGACGACCACAGCCAGAGACTGCCTTCGCCAACGAGGTAGCGGCCTATAAAGATAGCCAGCAGGACAAGCCCGCCGGCTATCTCCAGCAGCCCCTTTACCCCGGAAGCTACCCCCCGCTTCTTCCCCGGCACCAGGTCGGGAATAAAGGCCTGAAACGGACCCTGAGCCGTGTTGCTGCTAATCTGGAGCAGGCAGTAAACAATGAGCAGGGTAATAAAGCTGTTGGCCAGCCCGATGCCGGGGAGGAGGAGGATGACCAGGGCGGTGCCTGCCAGGATGTAGGGCCGGCGGCGCCCCCAGTTGAAGCCCCAGCGGTCGCTGATGGCGCCGGCTATGGGCTGAACCAGCATAGCCAGGATTAAGCCGGCGAATGTAAGCAGGCCGAGGCAGGTATTTTTCTGTGATTCGGCGACAAAGTCCAGCACGCGCAGCGGCAGGATAAAGGTGTGCAGGCTGCTCCACATGGCGGTAAGGGCGAAGCCGAAGATGGTAATCTTGATGTAATCTATGCGGTGGAAGGCGCTGTTATTGCTCACTGTCTCTCTTCCAGCATAGCAGAGCCAGTGTTTGGTGGCAATCTTTTGAGCGTGTTTAAAGGAAGAGGCGGCACCGGCATTTTTCTTCCCGCCCTCCCACCCTACAGAAGTGCTACTTCTATCAGTTTTTTTAGGAGGGTGGGGGAGAAGGGGGGATAATATCTCTCTCACATGGTGGGTGGGGATAAAGAGATACAAAGAGGCGGAGCCTTTTTGGGCGGGTGGGCATGGGAAGAAAAACCTCATATTAAAGGGGGTGGCAAAAGGGCTTTAGCCCTTTATCCTTAAAGGGTGGTGGGTGGGAAAAAATATAAAACGGGGGGAGGGGCGCCGCTTTTGTCCTGCCACAGAGGTTGTGGTATAATCTGGACGGTTATTTTCGCTTAGGAGGGAAAAATGCCAGGAATATTTTGGGTTGTGCCGATCTCTGGAGTAATCTCTGTTATCTTCGCTGTTTTATTAGCCAGGAATGTGCTCAAACGTCCTACGGGCACGCCCAAGATGAAAGAGATTGGCGATATTATCTTTCAAGCCGCCTGGGCTTTCCTGAAGCGCCAGTACACCACCATCGCTATCTACTCGGTGGCTATTGCCATAATCATCGGGGTGCTGGTGGGGTTGCTGGGCGGCACCGAGGTGGAGGGCTTAAGCCAGTTTGATATAGGCTGGCGCACCGGCGTCGCCTTCCTGGTGGGGGCTGTGTGCTCCGGGGTGGCCGGTTTCATCGGCATGTACATTGCCGTGAAGTCTAACGTCCGTTGCGCCGCCGCTGCCCAGAAGAGCCTCACCGAGGCGGTCAATGTGGCCCTGCGCGGCGGTGCCGTCTCCGGTTTCCTTATCACCGCCCTGAGCCTTATCGGGGTCACCGTTATCTTCTTCGCCTACGGCGGCGCTACCAATCCGCAAATTGCGCCGCACCTTATCGTTGGCTTTGGCTTCGGCGCCAGCTTCGTCGCCCTTTTTGCCCAGCTCGGCGGCGGCATCTATACCAAAGCCGCCGATGTGGGAGCCGACCTGGTGGGCAAGGTGGAACAGGGCATTCCCGAGGATGACCCCCGCAACCCGGCTACCATCGCCGACAACGTGGGCGACAACGTGGGAGACGTGGCAGGAATGGGTGCGGATCTCTTCGAGTCCTACGTCGGCTCCATTATCGCTACTATCGCCCTGGCTACTGCGGCAACCATCTTCGCCGGCGGCGCCGGTGCCAATGTTCCTTTCGACGATGCGCGATTCCTGCTGCCTATCCTGGTGGCAGCCATCGGCGTCTTCTCGTCCGTCCTGGGCACCTTCCTGGTACGCACCGGCGAGCAGGCAAGTATGGGCCGGCTCTTGTGGGCTTTGCGCACCGGTATCTACTCCGCCGGCGGGCTGGTGCTCCTCGGTACGGCCATTGCCATCACTGTGCTGAACCTGGACTTCAAGCTCTTCTGGGTGGTAGCGGTTGGCCTGGCAGTAGGCCAGATCATCGGCCTGTCCACTGAGTACTTTACCTCCTACGAATACCGGCCTACCAAAGCCTTGTCAGGCCAGGCCCTCACTGGCGCAGGTACTGTAATCATTGCGGGCCTTGGCCTTGGTATGCTCAGCACCGTGATACCTCTGGTGGCCGTGGTTGCAGGCATCTGGCTGGCCGACTGGCTGGCCGGCGTCTACGGTATCGCTCTGGCCGCCGTGGGCATGCTATCTACCCTGGGCATAACCCTGGCCACCGATGCCTACGGGCCAGTGGCCGATAACGCTGGCGGCATCGCCGAGCAGGCCCACCTACCTCCAGAAGTCCGCCAGCGCACCGATGCCCTGGACGCCTTGGGCAACACCACCGCCGCCACCGGCAAGGGTTTCGCCATCGGGTCAGCCGTCCTGACGGCCCTCGCCCTGATGGTGGCCTATTCTCAGGTGGCCAAGCTGGACGTCCTGGACCTTCTGAAGACCAGGGTACTCATGGGACTGCTCATCGGCGCCGTCATGCCCTTTATCTTCTCATCCCTGACCATGCAGGCCGTCGGACGCGCCGCCAACAAGATTATTGAGGAAGTGCGGCGCCAGTTCCGTGAGATCCCTGGGATCATGGACGGTACGGGCAGACCCGACTATGCACGTGCCGTAGACATCAGCACCCAGAGCGCTCTGCGGGAGATGGTGTTGCCAGGTTTGCTGGCAATCGTAGTGCCGGTGCTGGTGGGTGCATTCATGGGGGCGGCGGCTCTAGGTGGCCTGCTTCTGGGGGCCATCGCCACGGGGTTCCTTCTGGCCGTCACTATGGCCAACGCTGGCGGCGCCTGGGACAACGCCAAGAAGTACATCGAGCTGGGCAACTACGGCGGCAAGGGCTCCGATCCCCATCGCGCAGCCGTCGTCGGCGACACCGTGGGCGACCCTTTCAAAGATACCAGCGGCCCGTCCCTCAACATCCTCATCAAGCTTATGGCCATCGTCTCCCTCATC
>JABMRW010000006.1 GCA_013202445.1 Deltaproteobacteria bacterium
CCCCCCTTTTCTAAAAAACAATTCCCCTTCCCCTTGGCAAGGGGAAGGGTATAAAGGGGATAGGGTTTCCTTAAATTAAAATCAAACAGGTTGGGGGGTTGGGTGGGAGAAGATATATAACGGTGGGAGGTGCGCTATGGTAATCACCAAGAAAATCAGCCTTGAAAGCAAGGGAAACTGTGACATCATTGATATTACAGCCGAGGTGCAGCAACGATTATCTGAAACCGGTATAAGCGACGGCACGGTTACCCTGTTTATATCCGGCTCCACCGCCGGCATTACCACCATAGAGTTTGAGCCGGGGCTAATCTTCGATTTCAAAGAGATGTGGGAGCGGAATGCCCCCCGGAATATCCCCTACGAACATGACCGCGCCTGGGGTGACGGCAACGGGCACTCCCATGTGCGGGCTTCGCTGCTGGGGGCATCGCTGGTAATCCCGTTTAGCGGTAAGAGGCTGGCCCTGGGCACCTGGCAGCAGATAGTGGTGGTAGATTTCGACAACCGGGCCCGCTCCAGGCAAATTATAGTGCAGGTTATGGGGGAATAGCCGATTTTGACAGCGGTTTGAGCTAAAGCTTATAATAACTAGAGATAAGGAAAGGCGGCTTGTTTGATGGCGAATCAAATCGGTAAGAGGTATTACTGCACCAAGTGCAGCGCTGAGTTCATCGTGACGCGGGGTGGTGACGGCACCATACACTGCTGCAGTAAACCCATGGAGCTAAAGAAATAGATGGCCAGCCAGTTAGGTAAAAGGTATCGCTGCTTCAAGTGCGGCACCGAAATACTCTGTACTAAGGCCGGTGAAGGCAAGATAACCTGCTGCGGCCAGGAAATGGAAGTCCAGGAAGTCAGACCAATCCCCTCCTCGGACTAAGCTACTTACCCTGCAGCAGGGCGAAAAATTCCGCCCGGGGTTCTTTGCGATGGCGAAGGACGCCCCTGAGGGCCGAGGTGACGATAGTGCTTCCCGGCTTTTTTATGCCCCGCATAATCATGCACAGGTGCTCGGCCTGGACAATTACCCCCACCCCATCGGGCTGGAGGCTGTCAACGATGGCATCGGCAATCTGGGTGGTCATCCTCTCCTGAATCTGGAGGCGCTTGGCAAAGATTTCCACCACCCGCGCCAGCTTGCTGGCGCCGACTACGCGCCCGCTGGCATTGGGCAGATAGCCGACATGAACCACCCCGTAGAAGGGCAAAAGGTGATGTTCGCACATGGAGTGGAAGGGAATATCCCGGAGGATTACCATCTCGCGGTGGCCTTCCTCGAAGCCGACGGTTAGCGCTTCTTTGGGGCTCATGTCCTGCCCCATAAAAAGCTCGGCGTACATCTCGGCTACCCGCCTGGGGGTATCCTTTAAGCCTTCCCGGTTGGGGTCTTCGCCCACCGCCTTGATGATTGAGGTTACTGCCGATTTAATCTCCGCCTCGTTAATCACGCTAGTCCTCCTTTGTTATGTCAAGTTTTCAGGCCAGGCCTAAAGCCTGCTCCACGGCGTCCAGGTCAGCCGGCAGCTCCAGAAACGGTTCGGCGCCTTTTAAGGCCGTTTCCGTATCCTTGAGGCCGGTGCCGGTTACCACGCAGACCACCCGGCTCCGGGAAAAGTCCATCCCCTGCCGGCGGCGCTTTACCAGGCCGGCCAGAGATGCCGCTGACGCCGGCTCGCCGAAAACGCCTGCCCTGGCTGCCATCAGCTTCTGGGCCGACAGAATCTCTTTGTCACTGACCATGCTGATAATGCCGCCGGATTCGTCCCTTGCCGCCTCCGCCTTCTTCCAGCTGGCCGGGTTGCCGATTCTTATCGCCGAAGCCACCGTTTCCGGCTTCTCGACGACATGCCCCCGCACGATGGGGGCGGCCCCCTCCGCCTGAAAGCCCATCATCTTTGGCTTTACCTTTGCCTTGCCCGCCTCATGGTATTCTTTAAAGCCCTTCCAGTAGGCGGTAATATTGCCGGCGTTGCCCACCGGTATAAAGAGATAGTCCGGGGCCTCACCCAGAACATCTATAATCTCGAAGGCGGCTGTCTTCTGCCCCTCGATGCGGTTGGGGTTGAGCGAGTTAACCAGGGCAATGGGGTGCTTATCGGTAAGAGCGCGCACCATGGTCAGAGCCTGGTCGAAGTTGCCGTCAATGGCCACGATTTTAGCATGATAGATAATCGCCTGAGCTATCTTTCCCATGGCAATCTTGCCTTTGGGGATGACGATAATACAATCGACACCGTTGGCGGCGGCATAGGCGGCGGCTGAGGCGCTGGTATTGCCCGTAGAGGCGCACATCAGCGCCTTACTGCCCTCCTCTAACGCCTTGGCTACCGCCACCACCATCCCCCGGTCTTTAAACGAGCCGGTGGGATTGCACCCTTCCAGCTTGAAGTAAAGCTCGCCGATATCCAGCTCTTTCTCCAGCCGCTGGCACCTGACCAGTGGGGTGTCCCCTTCTCCCAGGGTGAAGAGGGGTGTCTTTGGGGTGAGGGGGAGGTAGTCCTTGTATTTAAATAGTACGCCGGGTTTCATGGTTTTTTCTCCAAACCTCTTAAAGTATTTCCTGCCAACCCTCCCCCTTAATCCCCCTCCCTTACCAGGGAGGGGGAGGGAATTTTTTTGTAAGAGGGGCTATCGCCCCTCTAATACACCCTATTTCTTATTACTCATGTTTGATATGGTTTGGTCATTATAACTCTAGTCCATCCATAGAAAAAGTGCAAAGTTTATCAAACATAATAGACAGCGTTTCACCACGTTGGGATACCCAAGTTCGTATATATTGAAGGTAGGATTCCTTGTGTTTTAAATAATTTTTGTCGTAAATCTCTATGAAGTCTGAATTATCATTTATCAACAGTGCAGCCTCCCAGTGATGGTCATCGCGCCATCCTTGAACACCTTGAGAACGAAAATGAGCTAAAGGGTCACGCACTTTCCTAGTTGCTTCCGTTTTTAACATTTTATTTGCCTCTATCCATATATCTAATGATGCTGCCTCTTCATTGCTGGGTGATTTATACATCCTTTTAAATATTGTCAGAAATCTGATTATTCGTTCTTCTAAACTGTAGTCAGCATGCCAATATGAATCAAGGTTATAGATAATCCATGAGCCTTCATTTATCTGTTGATTTGGTGTTTCTGGTACCTTTACTTCAAGTAAGCGGGCTGTTTCTGTCAGACGTTTCCAATAATATCCGACTTCATATAGAGATTCTAGTAAGTCTACAAATCTGCTAAATTTGCCGGTAAGAAGAGGGTTGCATTCCTTTAATATTTGACTCGGCTTTAAACGAAGAATTTCGCAAGTTCTAAAGCGCTCGTAATAATTTGCTTCTTTCTCTTGTAGGAGAACTGAACCACGTTCGTAAATTAATTCCTTAAACTTTTCGTAAGATGGTAATACTGGGTAGGAATCTTTGAAAGTTGCCATCGCTACCTCACCCCCTTTTTCTGGGGAAGTTAACCCTTCCATATAAGGGTGAAGGGCGGGAATAGATATATAACGGGGTGGGGCTAAGCCTCTACCCTTATAAAGTTCCCTATCTCATTAACCGCCTTCAGCCGCT
The DNA here is from genome assembly GCA_013202445.1 of Deltaproteobacteria bacterium. GTDB lineage: Bacteria > Chloroflexota > Dehalococcoidia > Dehalococcoidales > BS750m-G39 > JABMRW01. The sequence goes on from JABMRW010000006.1 coordinate 3,573, forward strand.
CCAACTCCTTTAAAGCCCGCTGCATTTCAGCTTCTTTGGCGGGGTGGGTCATAATGACAATCTCCGCAGTCTGCGCCACAGCATCAACCGCCTTCTGGATAACCGAGGAGATGCTGATGCGATGGTCGCCTAAGACCTTGGATACCTGAGCCAGCACGCCGGGCTGGTCGGCGGCATTGAGCCTCAAATAATAGCCCGTCTCCAGCTCCGCCATCGGCCTGATTGCTTTGCCCGGCTCCAACCTCCAGTTGGCCCGGGTGACGCTGCCGATAACGATATCGCGGGCAGCCTTAACGACATCGGCGACCACGGCGCTGCTGGTTGGCGCTGCCCCGGCACCTTCACCGTAAAAGAGCACCCTGCCCACCAGGTCGCCCTCAACCAGAATGGCATTATAGACGCCGTCAACCTCGGCCAGCAGGGAATCTTCGGGAATAAACACGGGATGGACCCGCACCTCAACCAGGCTATTGCGCTCCTTGGCGATGGCCAGCAGCTTGATGGCGTAGCCAAGCTCGCGGGCATATTTGAAGTCACGGCTGCTCAACCGGGAAATGCCCTCGCAGTGGATATCCTGAGGGCGCACCTGAAGATGAAAAGCCAGCGAAGCCAGTATGGCCAGCTTATAGGTGGAATCAATCCCCTCTATATCGTTTTTGGGGTCAGCCTCGGCATAGCCCAGTTCCTGGGCAGACTTCAGCGCCGAGGGGAAATCTATGCCCTCGCTGGCCATGCGGGTGAGGATATAGTTGGTGGTGCCGTTGATTATGGCGTAGATGCCGCTTATCTTATTGGCCACCAGGTCCTGCTGGAAGGGGGCAATAAGGGGAATGCCGCCGCCGACACTGGCTTCATAGTGCAGACCGACGCCGTGCTCCTGCGCCAGGGCAAACAGCTCCGCTCCGTGCTTGGCGATGACCTCCTTGTTGGAGGTAACCACGTGCCTGCCGCCGGCGAGCGCCCGCTTCAAGTAATCTAAAGCCGGCTCCTCACCGCCGATAGCCTCGACCACGATATCTATGTTAGCTTCGGTAAAGAACTCCTCGTCGTTGGTGGTGAAAAGCTGGGAGCCAAGCTCCTTAGCCTGCGGGCGGGACAGGTCTGATTCCAGGACCTTTACCTTCCTCAGGATAAGAGGGTAGCCGACCTGCTCCGATAAAGCCTTTGCCTTGGCGGTCAGAACCCTGGCCACGCCACCGGCGACCACCCCCAGCCCTATCAAACCAACTCCGATACTATCTTTATTCACCGCTTTAGCCCTCCCAGGCGCGCAAAACCGCCCAGTTTATCTTCTCCTCGTCCAAAAGATTCTCCACCGTGTAATCCGGGTCATCCGGCAACCCCTCCACCCACTGGCTCAAGGCATCACTCTTCAGGATATCCCTGTCCTCCTCCTCAAGCTGCCGGTCATCGTCAGCATCGGCGACCTTAATAAGCCAGTAGCCGCCCTCGGTAACAACTGCATCATCTTTTATCGGCTGGCTTAAGCTTCCCAGTTCCAGCTCGGGGTCAAAGACAAACTCGTCAAAGGCGGGGGCAAACAACCCCTTTTCATTTATCTCAAACTCCCCACCATTTGCTTTAGAATCCTCGTGCTGGGAGAACTCCGCGGCCAGAGCGGCAAAGTCCTCGCCGCCTTCCAGCCTGGCCCTGATTTCGTTAGCCTCCTCTTCGCTACCCAGGAGTATTACCTTGAGCTGGGCATGCTCTACCTCGGCGTCAATAAACTCCGCCTCAATCAGCCAGTAGCCCAGAGTCTTAATCTTGGTCTCTTCATATACCGGCTGGCTTAAACTTCCCACCTCGGCGCCGAAGGCACTGTCCAACAGGACATCGCTGTTTATCAGCCGGGGCAGGATTTCCCGCGAGCTCCAGCCGAGGTCACCTTCCTGTGATTTGCAGTAGCTATCCAGGCAGAGCTCGGCGGTCAGCTCGCCGAAATCTTCGCCGTCCTCCAGCCTATCTCTAATCTCGTTAGCCTGGCTCTGGCTTTCTAGGAACATGGCCATTATGTGCCTCTGTTCGACAGACTGCGGCACCTGCTGGTCAAAGTACTCGTCAAGCATTCTCTCTGCCAGCATCTGTGACCTGAACGCATCCTTAATCACATCGTGATAGGACTTGATCAGGGAGGGGTCAGAGTCGGCCAGCTCCTCGTCCATTCTGGCCTTAACCTCCTCGTCGCTGACACTGATGCCCAGCGCCAAAGCCTCCTGTCTTACCAGCTCGCTAGTCTGGATGGCCGTAGCCGTCATTTCAGCCAGATAGGACATCTGTGATATGTCCACATCGATGCCATAACTTGCCAGTTCCAGCATCTGGTATTTGAGCGTCTTGACGTAGTAATCCATACTAAACTCGGTATCGTTTACCCTGATTACCGTTTCATGCAGCGGTTTAACATCGGGGACATACCAGCCGAAATAAACCCCGGCGCCAACCACGACTAACACCGCCACGATGATTAAAATACCAGCGCCGAAGATAAAGCGCTGTCTTCTCTGGTGCTGCTTAAAATGGGAAAGCTGGCGCCTGGTTAACTCCCGCCTGGGTTTTTCTACATGCTTCTTTTTCTTGGCCAAATCTCCACCTCTAAAATCTTACTGCTTTATTATAGTGCTATATATTTATAACCTAAAAGCGCAATCTTTTCAATGCGGGGGGTCTTCTTCCCACCCTCCCACCCTACAGAAGTGATACTTCTACCAGTTTTTTCTCAGGGGGGATAAGGGAAATTTACCTCTCCTCCTGGGGGGTGGGGTAAGAGAGTCTTAGAGGCGACGCCATGAGTTCAGGGGGTTCAAGGGGGGGCTTCGCCCCCTCTTTTTAAAAAAACAAGTCCCCCTCTCCAAGAGTGGAGAGG
>JABMRW010000007.1 GCA_013202445.1 Deltaproteobacteria bacterium
CCGCTGGTCTGCGAGATAAGGTGAAAATCATGATTGGCGGCGGCCAGATGAGCGATGAGATAAGAAAGTATACCGGCGCTGATGCCTACGGCAAAGACGCTATGGCAGCGGTAACACTGGCCCAAGGATGGATAAGAGGCAAGTAAATAACATGTCTGAATCCACACAAAAACCACAAGCCCCCGCCTTTAAACCATCACCGGAGTTTCTGGCCCGCCAGAAACGCATCGAAGACGCCATGAACCTTAGAAAACCTGACCGTGTTCCGGTAGCCTCGGCAGCCATTCATTATTATCCCACCAGAGCCAAGGGTATCTCGAACAAGGACGCCCAGTACAACACGGAAAAGACCCTCGAGGTATGGAAAGAGACAACCATCAAACATAATTGGGATGCCGCGCCTGTCTACGGAGCAATAGCCCCGGCAAGGCCCCTAGAGCTCCTGGGTATTCAGCAAATCCAGTGGCCCGGGGGTGCCCTTCCGGATAACCGGCCCTTTCAATTTGTCGAACGGGAGTATATGCTTCAGGATGAATACGATGAAATGCTGTCCGATCCAGCCGGATTTACCGTAAAAAAGCTCTGGCCGCGTATAGCTACAACTCTGACGCCCATAAGCGGTATGATGCAAATGGATCCGTCTCTCCTCCTCTTTTTATCAAATTCCTACACTCTTCCCGCCTTCCTGGGTCAGATGATTTCACCACCACCCATGGTCGATTTGCTCAAAAAGGCACTGGAGCTAGCCTTGGAGACTGAAAAAAATAATAAACTAATGGCCGACTATACCATGGAAATGATGAACCTGGGGTATCCTTTCATACTTGGAGCTTTTACCTTCCCTGCCTTTGACTGGATATCGGACACCCTGCGGGGACTGCGCGGCAGCTCGCTGGATATGTACCAGGTACCGGATAAGCTGCTGGCGGCAGTTGATATGTACATACCCTTAACAATTAATACAACGATAATGGCTACACAGCAATCAGGCATTAAAAGGGCCATGATTCCGCTGCATCGCGGTTCAGCCGATTTTATGTCTGACAAACAGTTCGCCAAATTCTACTGGCCGTGCCTAAAAGCCCTTGTACTCGGCCTGATTGATGCCGGGGTGACACCTGTTGTATTCACTGAAGGGGACTACACACCGAGATTGGAATACTTTCAGGAATTGCCCCCAAAAAAGTTTGTTTTGCATTTCCAGGAAGTGGACCGCAAGAAATACAAGAAACTGCTGGGAAATATTGCCTGTTTCTGGGGTGATGTGCCGGCTTCGCTCATGTGCACGAGAACACCGCAACAGGTCAAGGATGATGCCAAAGAGCTGATTGATACCTTCGGCGATACTGGCGGTCTTATCATTGACAGCTCCGTGGGTCTGCCGGATGAATCAAAACCCGAAAATGTGCAGGCCTTAACCGATACCGCCCATAAGTATGGTGTGTACTAGGACATATCTAGAGGCCTTAGTTCAACATGAAGAGGCGCTAAAAGTATAAAAGAAACAGGTAACTGTTATCTAACCATCAGACGATGGCATTTATGCCTAGAAGCTCACGCCCGATAGTTAACTTATGCATTTCAGTGGTACCGCCAAGTATGGTGCTCAGGATTGCATCACGATAGTGATGCTCTACCGGAAAGTCATCGGTGCAGCCATAGGCACCGTGAAGCCTGATTGCCTCAGCCGATGCTCTTACTGCCAACTCAGTGGCAAGCCATTTGGCTGAGGACAGCTCTTTTGCATGAGGAAGCCCTTTACTCTTAAGCTCCGCGGCATAATAGACCTGCCACCTAATCGCCTCAGTCTCAGCCTGCATTCTAGCTATTACTTCCTGCACTAGCTGAAAGCTGGCTATGGGTTTGCCAAACTGGCAACGCTCCTTAGCGTATTTGATACAGGCGTCCAGGCAACTCTGAGCCATACCAATAGCTCCAGCAGCTATAAACAAGCGTGCCGTGTCAATACCAGTCAGGCTGTTCTGTATCCCCCGCCCTACCTGGCCAACCAGATTTTCTCCGGGCACCCGGCAATCACTAAACCCCAAACTGGCCAGGTCGCCGGCCCGGTCACCAACCATCTCAACAGCGGCACTGGAAAAGCCTGGGGTATCTTTGTCAACAGCAATAAGAGCCAGCCCGCGGGTACCTTTGCTCTTGTCTGTCTGCACCAGGACCAGAGTCACATCGGCTATGCCACCGGCGCTAATAAAATTCTTAGTACCATTAATAACCCATTCATCACCATCAAGCACGGCGGTAGTCTCTACGGCAGTGGCATCACTACCAGCATCGGGCTCAACAGCAGCCGTAGCCATAATTATCTCACCCCGGCATAACGGAGGCAGGTACTTCTGCTTCTGCTCCTCAGTGGCGGCATTCATAAGAATGGTTCCGGGTAGTACACCGGCACCCAGAGAAATCAAGGTCTGGGTCCAGCTGGCCCAACTGAGCTGCTCCCAGACTATAGCCGCAGAGGTATAATCAAGCCCGGCTCCGCCATATTCCTGAGCTATATGGGCTCCTATTAGTCCCAGCGAGCCCATCTTCTTAATAACATCATAGTTTATCTTGCGCTGTCGCTCATAATCCCTGAGTGTGGGAAGCATTTCCTGCTCGGCAAACTTTCGCGCCATACTCCGGAGCATCACTTGCTCCTCGGTTAGTTCAAAATTCATTCTCTCACCCCCATGAGCTGGTTAAAACCCGGAATTTTAAACATTTTTTATAACCTTTATCAGCAAAGTAATACCGGGCGTCTATAAGGGCATATTCCCATGCCGCTTGGGAGTAATCCCTACCTTCTTACTCTGTATTAGCTTAAGCGACCGGATTAAGCAGCGCCTGGTTTCCCCCGGTTCAATAACATCCTGGACATAGGTTACCTCTGATGCCAGCGCCAGAGTATCACCATACAGCTCACGGTACTCCTTTATCTTACTGGCCTTGAACTGCTCCGGGTTGTCGGCGGCTTTTATATCCTCGGTATAGAATAGCCCTACCGCCTGTTTAGCCCCCATAGCCCCAACCTCGGCGGTAGGCCAGGCGAAGACGAGGTCGGTACCGAATCCGGGCAGTATGCCCATACCCAGGGCGGCGCCGCCATACACCTTGCGCATCAGTATAGCTATCTTGGGCACGGTTGCCTCGGACAGTGCATAGAGCACCTTGGCGCCGTGGTGAATAATTCCGGCGTGCTCCTGAGCCTTACCGGGCAGATAGCCGGGGGTATCCACCAGCATTACGATGGGGATATTAAAGGAGTCGCAGAACCTTATGAACCTGGCCTGCTTACGGGAGCTGTCCAGGCTCATACAACCAGCCCGTACCATCGGCTGGTTGGCGATGATGCCCACGGTATAGCCGTCCAGCCGGGCAAAGCCGACTATTATCTCACCGGCAAACTCTGCTTTAACCTCAAAAAAGTCGCCGTTATCCGCGATATGCTTAACTACCTTACGCATGTCGTACCCCTTGGTTGATTCAATTGGCACAATCTCAGCAAGGGCATCGGCAATTCTTTCTGGGTCATCACCGGTATCCTTTCTCTCCGGGCGCTCTCTCCAGTTTGAGGGAAGAAATGATAATAACTTCTTTATCCCCTGCATGCATTCCTGCTCGCTCCTGACCCTGAAATCGGCAACGCCGGTAATTTGGCAATGAGCCTTAGCTCCTCCAAGCTCCTCCATGCTAACCTCCTCACCCGTTACCGACTTAATAACCCGGGGACCAGTGATAAACATATGCGATAAACCATCAACCATAAATATGAAGTCAGTAAGTGCCGGGGAATAGACGGAGCCACCGGTACAGTTGCCCAGGATAGCGCTGATTTGAGGTACTGCCCCCGAGCAGCGGGTATTAATAAAAAATACCACCCCGGCGTGCTTCTCGTCGCTTACCCGATACGGGTCATCGCTCCCTGCCAGCTCAGGTCTTATCACCCTGGCTCCCGGGGAATCATTTAGACCGATGAGGGGAACACCCATATCCAGAGCCATCTCGTGGATCTTGTATAGCTTTCTGCCGTGCATATAGCCCTGGGAGCCACCTAATACGGTAACATCATGGGAAAACACGCAAACCACTCGCCCATCTATTGTTCCATGTCCAGTTACAATGCCATCCCCTGGTGTACCAAGCTTGAATTTTACCAGCATGTTAAACTCATTGAAGCTACCAGGGTCAAGGAGCAGGTCTATACGCTCGCGTGCTGTAAGTTTACCCTTCTCATGCTCCCCAGCTATTTTCTGTTCACCACCCCCCAATGCGGCCATTGCCTTGGTCTCACGAAGTTTTTTAATGCGTTCTTCCATCTTCACCCTCCAACACATTAGAAATCAGTTTTTTTATGTAGAGGCGTTCCTTCTTTTTTAGAACACGTCTTCTTTTCTGACCCAGGATGGAAACCACCTATAGTATTCTGATGGATTAGCTTTGTTTAACCCTTCGTAGGTTGCTTTAGCCAGCTCAATTATTCCACGCCTTCTGTATAGCTTAACCAGCTTTTTCTCTTCCAGAGATACCAGTACCCGGTCCAGTTCCTCATCGCTGACATCAAAGTACTCTTTCAAATCCTCCCGGCTCATATATAGACCCGGGTTGACCCTGTAATCTTCGGCAAGCGCCTTGAGCAGCTTATCGTCATCAATCCGGGTTTGCTTGGCTGGCGCTGCCGCTGCCGGCATGGGCACTCCCAGCTCCTCATGTATGACCCGGCGTGGCATTTTCAACTCATCGGCCATTTCCTTTAGTCCCATCCTGTAAATGAGGAGCTTCATCGCCTCGCTGGTCCCGCCGGCTATTTGTGCAGTCTTTGCCTCCCTCATTATTCTGTCCAGGGGGTAGAATTTGGTGACGCCGTCTCCTCCCATAACCTGGGCCGCTTCCACGCTGGCGTACATGAGCATATCAGCACCGTAGAGCTTAGAAATAGAGGCTTCTACCACCGCCGACTGTCCCAAATCCATAAGGTGGGCAGCGTAGTAAGTAGATAGCTTAGCCAGCTTTAGTTCCGTGAGCATGTCGGCAATTTTAAACTGATTGGTCGAAATATTAATAGTCGGTTGGCCAAACTGGATGCGCCTTTGCCCGTATGATACCACGCTTCTAATTAATTCACGAAAACCGCCAACCGCCAGTGAAGCACAAATTAGCCGCTCATAGTTAAGCCCTGACATCATTATTTGCCAGCCCTGACCCTCGTCACCAATCCGGTTATTTACCGATACCGGCACCTCATCCAGGTTCAAATAGCCGTTGTGAATGTTATCAAGGCCAATTAGCTCATTTATTTTTTCCACAGTGAAGCCGGGCATTCCCTTTTCCACGATGAACCCGGTAAGGTGGCGTTTGCGGCGTATATCCTCCGGCTCATCACTGGTCCTGGCGTAGAGCATATATCGGCTGGCTGTGCCAGCACCGGTCACAAACCTCTTCTTACCACTAATTACATACCTGTCGCCATCACGCCGGGCAGTAGTTTCAATCCCGGCGGCATCGGTGCCGACAAAAGGCTCGGTAAGAGCGATTGCCCCCAGCTCTCCCTTGGCGACCCTGGCTAAGAATCTGGTCTTTTGCTCTTCAGTGCCGAATTCTTTAACCTGATGAACCCCTCCCAGCATAGCTGATGCGAATATGCCGGGACCTAAAGCCGGCATGCGGCCTATCTCCTCGTTAACAATACAGGTCCCGGTAACACCAAGCCCCATACCCCCGTACTCTTTGGCTACTCCAACCCCAAAGTACCCTTTACTGGCGATGCTGTCGGCGATATCCCGGGGAAACTCTTTTTTCCAGGAAGCCTCTTCAGCCCTTGGCATCAATTCATCTACAAATTCCTTAACGCCAGCGGCCAGCTTCCTATGCTCATCAGTCCACCAGAAAAATGTTCCCATACCATACTCCTACTTTAGAATTTCTTTTGTCAGTTAAGATGCCCCAATTATACCTTAACCCGTATTCAGGCGGGTTTATCGTAATCGTAAAAGCCTTTCCCCGTCTTACGTCCCAACCACCCGGCGGCAACCATCTTCCTTAGCAAAATGGGCGGGGAATATTGGGGCTCTTTAAACTCATCATACATATCAATAGCGCCAAAGTAAACAGTGTCAAGGCCAATAAAATCTGCCAGCTGTAGAGGACCAATGGGGTGATTAAGACCCAGCTTTACACCAGCATCAATGTCTTCTCTGGTGGCAACGCCGGCTTCCAGCATGCGGATGGCATTAAATATAAAAGGCGCCAGCTGACGGTTTACCACAAAGCCCGGGGTATCCTTGGCAACAATAACCGCCTTTCCCAGGGACTTGACGAATTCTATGGCAATTTTAAGGGTATCCTCACCGGTGGCGATAGTCTTAATCGCCTCTACAAGCGCCATCACCGACACCGGGTTAAAGAAGTGTAATCCCAGCACTCTATCCATTCTGCCGGTTGCCTTGGCAATCTCAATTATGGATAGAACCGATGTATTAGTAGCCAGGATAGTTTTTTGGGGGCAGACCTTATCCAGCTCGGCAAATATCTTCTGCTTCAAGTCCATCTTTTCAATAATGGCCTCTATTACCAAGTCACAGTCAGAGAAGTCCTTGGTATTAGTGGTACCTTTAATACGGCTAAGCGTGCTATCCCTGTCCTCAGCGGAGAGCTTGCCCTTGTCCACATTTTTAGCCAGCCGGGAACTAATTGACGTCATCCCCTTTTTCAGCAGTTCATCGTTTATTTCTGAGACTACTACCTGATAGCCTGATTGAGCGCAAACCTGAGCGATACCGGTACCCATCAACCCGCACCCAACTACACCGACTTTCTTGATTTCCATAGACCTTCCCCCTTCTAAGCAATTTTAGCCTCTGACTCTGCCACGGATACCTCTACCCCCAAAAATCAGAGGGCTCAAATCAGTAACTTTTTGATGGGAAATCCGGCAGATTGCTGTATATATCGTCCTTGGTACCGTCATCAATCCTGGCCACACGCTTGGCGGCGGCCTTATAGCGGTTGAAGTCGGCATTGGCGAATATCATCATTTTCTGGGCGGCCAGAGAACCCTCGGCGTGGATGGTGAGCACGTCCTCGTAGACAGAGGTGAAATCCTTGACCAGTTTGACCATCTTCAGCCGGTCCTCGGTAGGCACGCCGTCCCTACCACCGAAGTATTTCTCCATTACATCATGCGTCTTCGGGTTGAAGTAATCCTTGGCTGATGGCACAGTAGCTACGATACCGCCGGCGATGTCCTGGACGTACTTGGTGGCCTGGTGCCAGTTATCGGCAAAGTAGAGCTTGCAGATGTTGGCAACCATCGGGTTGGGGTAGACCAGGTCGGAATCAGGCTCGGTGACGCAGTGCTCGCAGGCGGCCCGGCCCAGAATCTCCACCGCTTCGGCGTACTGGATAAGCCAAGAGATCTTTTCCTGGACGTGGGAGGCTTTTTCAATGCCGTTGTATTCGGCCATGGCGATGGCGGCGCCGGTGAGGATTTCCAGCTCGGCGGCTTTATAAGTCTCAGCGCTCAAGCGGTGGAAGTTGCCGAACATGTAGGCGATGTTGCTGGCCAGCGGCCATTCCCCCTTCATAAAAACCCGCTCATTAGGTACGAACACATCATCAAAGACCACCAGGGCGTCGTTGATATAGGTACTGGCGCTGATGGGATGGTCAAAGAAATTGCCCGGCTCGTCAGTCTCGGCCGGGGTACTGACAAAGGTAATGCCCTTGGCGTCGCAGTTAATGCCGAAGGAGACGGCGTAGTCCTTGTCATCTTCCTTCATCGCCCGGCAGGGTACCACAATCATCTCATTGGAGCACGGCGACTGGCTGATGTGCGTCTTAGCCCCTCTGACCACAATTCCATCACTGCGCTCTTCTACTATGTGGACATAAAAGTCCAGGTGCTGCTTCTGCTGCGAGGGGCGCAGGCTCCTGTCACCCTTGACGTCAGTCATCGCCAGTGCCAGGGAGAGGTCGTTTTTTCGGAGGTACTGGCGGTATTTTTCGACATTGGCGGCGTAGTTGGTGCCGTATTTCTTATCCACTCGCGGCGCCACCACGGTGACGGCGTTCAGGCCGTCCTTGCCCACAAACTTGGCCCCGGACGGCTTGCCGTAGCAGACCCGGGCAAGGAGCTTGACCACTTCCCTCAGCCTTAGCAGGTCTTCCCGGCTTTTCTGGGCGCTCAGGATGAAGGGGACGTCCTCGCCATCTTTGTCCTTTTCAACCATTAGTTCCCGGTATCTGGGGTCATTGGAGAGGACGTAGTCCATCGCCATCCAGTCGATACAGATCTTTAGGAAGGGGTGCTGGGTTATATCTTTTATTTTCTCCCCGGCGTAGTAGACCGTGCGGTTATCCTTAAGGCTCTTTATAAAATCCTGCGGCGTTTTAATTGCCATCTTAAGGTCCTCCTTAGATTATAGTCCGTGCCAGGCTGTAAATTCATCGTCGGTACATACGATGCCAGTAATCCCGCTGGCATCTTGCTGAGCCAGCAGGATAGCGCACTTGACCATCTTGTCCGGTGTTTGCCAGTTAGATTTATCGGCCTCGGCCATCCAGTACTGCATACCCTCGGTGCTGACCGGCTTGACCGGCTTGATGGCGTTGACGGCGATGTTGTACTGGCCCAGCTCGGTTGCCATGCCCAGGGTCATCCTCTCCAACCCGGCCTTGGACACGCCGTAGGCGATACCGGTGGGCACGGGCCCGAGTTCGTTGTCGATGGCCGACCCCGAGGAGATATTTATGATGCTGCCGCTCTTCTGTTCTATCATAATGGGTACGACGTATTTGGAGCACAGGAAAGCGCCGGTCAGGTTAACGTTGAGCACCAGCAGCCACCGCTTGAGCGGTGTTTCCTGGAAGGGGAAGTGAAAAGCGACGCCGGCATTGTTTACCAGAACGTCAATGCGACCGAACTTTTTCATAGTTTTATTGACCATATTCTCGACATCAGCTTCCTGGGAGACGTCTACCTTGAGGGCTAACACTCCATGCCCGGACGCTTCGACTTCTTTGGCCACTTGTTGCAGCGTGTCATCGTCACTGCGGCCGCAGATGACGACGTCGGCCCCGGCCTGGGCAAATCCCAGGGCGAAGGCCTTGCCCATGCCCCGCCGGCTGCCGGTAACAATAGCTACCTTACCGCTAAGCTTCATTTCACGTCTCCTTTCGTCTCTATATCATCAGTGACACCGATTCTAAGGAAACACAAGTGGACTTCTCCTGCTTATATACCAGATAAAGTTCTGTTAAAAGCCTAGAGGCCTAAAATACAGACGCTACATACGCTTAGGGGTGGCTGGCCGCCCAGGTTGTGGGTGAGTCCCAATTTAGGATTCTTTATCTGCCTCTTCTCCGCCTTACCTTGAAGCTGTTTGTACATCTCATAAATCATCCGCAGCCCTGACGCACCGATGGGGTGGCCGAAGCACTTTAGCCCGCCATCAGGCTGGCAGGGAATCTTTCCGTCAAGTTCAAAGAACCCGGCATCAATATCTTCCTTTGCCTTCCCCCGGGGAGATATCATCAGGTCTTCATAAGTAACCATCTCAGTTATGGAAAAACAGTCGTGAACCTCCATCATGCTTATCTCTTCCCGCGGGTTCTTTACTCCTGCCTCCTGGTAAGCCTTAATAGCGGCACGATTGGTTGTCTCCACGTGAGTATAATCATAATCCGTATAAAGCAGACTTTCTCCGGAGTCGGCAGCGACCTGGAGCGCTTTTACATAGACCGGATCAGGTCTGAAGCTCTTGGCCATATCGGCTCGCACCACGATAGCGGCGGCTGCCCCATCACTTACACCACAGCTATCAAACAAACCGAGGGGCACTGCAATCATGGGGGCATTAAGCACATCTTCCACAGTGATTTCCCTGCGGAGGTGCGCCCTGGGGTTCAGTGTGCCGTTGTGATGGCTCTTGACCGATATTTTAGCCAGCGCTTCTTTGCCTTCCTCGATGCTGAGGCCATACCGGTCAAAGTACCTGATAGCCATCATGGCAAACATTCCCGGGTTAGGGTTCACCCAGTTGGGAAAGATGACTCTCCCCCTGGTGCCAAGAACCATCAGATCTTCGTTATTCCTGGGGAGTCCTCCAAAGCCAATATCCTTAACCTTCTCCACCCCGAGTGCCAGGGCAATGTCGCAGGCACCTGAGGCAACAGCATAACAGGCGGCTCTAATTGCCTCCGTACCACTGGCGCACAGGTTCTCAACACGGGTTACCGGTATATAGGGTAACTTCAAGGTGGTAGCCAGGGGGAGGGCGCTATGGCCTATATTAACCTCGGTGAACTGGTTGCCCTGCCAGGCCGCCTGGATATCCTTCTTCTCTATTCCGGCATCCTCGATAGCTTCTTTAAAGGCATCAACCATTAAGTCCTCAGGACTCTTATCCCAAAGCTCTCCAAACTTGGTGCAACCCATCCCTATGATGGCAACCTTATTTTTTATTCCCTCTGGCATTCCAGCTTCCTCTTATAATTTATCAATCTACTACCGGTATTGCCTTCCAGAAATAGCCGTGAATACCTCGCGGCTCATCAGTATACTTCCTGCGAAAGCTCATTTTCACCGGCATACCGACCTTGAGCATGTCACGGTCACAATCGGTAAGCTCAAACACAAATCTACCACCACCGTCAAAGTCTACCATGCCGAATAATAGCGGAGGGTCTATAGAGGAGGCCACATAGTCTGCGGTATAGCTAAATAAAACCCCTCTCTTATCAGAGAAGCGGTACTCTTCCATCTCATCAATAGCCCCACAAGCAGGGTTTACGCAAACCCTCTGGGGCGGATATTGGGGAGTGCCACAATGCTGGCATTTAGAGCCGTAAAGCGCCAGAATCACCTTCCGTTCCCTCCATGTCAGCGGCAGCTGGGTGGGGGCAACTTCCCCACCAACCCCCACCTCTACCGGAATCATGTCACGGAAGGCAAGATACTTCTCATAGCTGGTAAGTTCCCTCTTATAGGCAAGCTGCTTCTTTAGCCGCCCCCTGTTTTTAATCTTTTCTATCTCCCCGGTCACCTTAAGCAGTAAAGCCTCGGCCCCGTTTCCATAGCTAACGATAAGAATCTTGTCGCCCGGCTTAGCCTCATCCAGCATAGCCGCCAGCAACATCAACGGCGAAGCAACTCCTGCTTCACCAATCGCAGCAAATAGCGGTTCCTGAACTTGTTCCGGCTGCAAACCGAGCCTCTTGGCAATAGTGGCATGTTGTCTGAGGTTAAGACAGGGATAAGCTACTTTAGTCACATCCTTAGCTTCCAGCTTATACTTCTTCAATAAACCTGAAATTATCTCAGGGATGAATCGGCCGTAGCCTTCTTCCCGGATGAATCTATCCTCGGCAGTCCGGACGAACTTATCGTCCTCTGACCGGCGGTAATCGGGAAAATCGTAGGAAGCAGAATAAGAGCCCTCTAAGCTGGCAATCACACCACTGCTCCCCAAAAGAAAAGCGGCAGCCCCATCCCCAAAGACCATCTCCTGAGGACTACCCGGCCTAGCCAGGCGATAATCAGAGCCGCAAACAAGGATATTTCTCACCCCTCCCGCTTTAACCGAATCGAAGGCAGAAAGAACAGCACCGGTCCCCGCTTTCAGAGAATCGGCAAAGTCAGCCGTGCGTATGTTGGGGCTGAGGTCAAGAGCAGTAGCAATTATAGCCGCGCTTTGTCTCTCCCGGTAGGGAAAGGTAGTTGAGGCGAAGTAGAGGCCGTCAATCTCTGCCCGGCCAGTCCCGTTAAGGCAATCCGTACCTGCGGCCACCGCCATGGTAAGACTATCCTCATCGTGATTAGCTACTGCCTTCTCACCCGGTAGGGCCATGGGGCCCAGCCAGCCCATAGCTGCGGAGACAGTCTTGCGGCTTAACCGATACCTGGGTATGTAAATACTGTAATCGCTGATCCCTATTTCTGCCATCTTTAACACTCTTCCAACATTAATAGGGATGTTACGGTAAGGATACTATTTAGATAACGAAACGCCAGCTTGGCCACTGTCCAAAAGATATAGAAAGGGCTTGCCTCTCTGACCAAGCAGACTTTGGCTATCCCTCGTGATAGAGACTGCCCCCTCGGCCAATATTATATTTATCGGCTCCGAGATTGTCAACGCTGGGCGTAGATATCGGCAAAGTTACCAGCATAAAGAGTCAATATCGCTGGTTTTCTATGCCGTAGTCTTACTTGCTCTTAAGAATCGCCCGTGCTATCGTCTCAAAAATATCATCAGGAAGAGACCATTTACGTATACTCGCTTCGCGCTTAACCGCCTGCACAATCTCGGCGATTTGCTCTTTGGTAGCAGAGAGCTGCAACTCCTCCAGTTTCTTGGCAACTGCGGTTTTGCCGGTCATTTTACCGAGAATGATATTATAACCTTTTCTCCGCCCGATCATCTCGGGAAGACAGATGAAAGGAGCGAAGGGCCTGTCTGTGTCTTTCAAGCGCTCAATTGAGTCAACTACCATGCCCGATTCAAAGTCAAACTGATTATCCCCGGTTACCGGTTTATTCATGGGAATAGGTATTTTGGTTAGATCAGATACCAGGCGGCAAACTGGGTAAAGCCTATCAAGCTTTATACCGGTATCAACACCGAGAAGCATTTCTAGGTTCAGTGCCACCTCCTCGGTAGCCGCATTGCCCGACCTCTCGCCGAGGGCATTTATTGAGGTGTGAACCACTGATGCTCCCCCCACCACCGCCGAAAGCATAGCGGCGGTAGCCAGTCCATAATCATTATGGGCGTGCATTTCTATGGGAGTGCCGGGCACCCATTCTCTCATTTTCCCGATGATATAGGCTGTAGTCCAGGGTAGACCAAAGCCATGGGTATCGGCTATAACCACGTGGTCAACCCCGGCGTCATAAACCAGGCTTTTATACATCCGTTCCAAAAAAGGCATAGGTGCCAGGTAATCATCCCAGGGCATTGTTACGGTGAAGATGCCATTCTTCTTGGCATAGGCAGCCACTCTCACCAGTCTTTCTATCGTTTCATCCTCGCTCATCCCAAAGAAGACTTTATTCAGCCAGGGGTTGCCCGCACATTCAATAACGACGCCATCAGCGCCGGCCTCCAGAGCAAAATCTACTTCCCACTCGTTCCAACGGCAGAGGAAGAACACCTTAGCCTGACGAGGCATCTTGACCATTTCTTTAGCTAGCTCTTTATCATCATCGGATACGAGGGGAAATATTTCCACGCTGTGCACTCCCATATCATCCAGCGCCTCAAATATCCGTATTTTCTCATCGGGGCGAAGTACTACATGGGGAGCCTGCTCTGCTTCCCGCAGAGTCACATCATGGATATAAGCCCTGTCAGGTAAGTTGAACTGCTGCCTTACCTCATCCAAATAATTAAAATCAGTTATCCAGTACTTATCGGTTAACCCGGAGAGCTTTTTCTTTTTCAAGTGTTGCCTCCTAAATAAAAGTACAACAATATTACAATAACATAATATAAGATTCACTGACCAATATCAAAACTACTAATCATCAAAGTTCACTTGCTGCTCATTTATATTATCTCTTAACATAGCCTGCAGTAACAAAGCATACCTTGCTGGATTGAAGAATAAGGTAACGGCCAGGTGGTTAGATACGAATCTTCAATGGCTGGGGAAGAAGGATTCGAACCTTCCCTTACGGATTCAGAGTCCGCTGTCCTACCACTAGAC
>JABMRW010000052.1 GCA_013202445.1 Deltaproteobacteria bacterium
AGGGTTTCCGTTATTTCGCTGGAAGGAGTACCGGGGTAGGCGGCGGTAACCTGAACCCCCGCCTCAATCGCTCCCCTGGCTATTGCCTCATTGCCCAGGACAAAAAGCCGCTGGCCGGGGGCGTCAGAGCTTATGGTTAGTTCTTTCAAGGCCAGCCTCCTTCCTTGTCTTATGGGGTATTATTTAGCCAGCCGGCCGTTAGGCAGTATATCCGATGCTGGAAATGTAATCAAGAATTCGTGCTCAAACTTGTTGTGCTTTGGGGCAAATGGTAGAATTTAATAGTAGAAGGGTGTCAAGAAAAAGTGTTGTTAGATAGTATTGTCGTTAAAGGTGCTCGTGAGCACAACCTCAAGAATATAGATGTGGTTATTCCCCGGGATAAGCTGGTGGTTATCACCGGTGTCTCCGGCTCGGGCAAGAGCTCGCTGGCCTTTGATACCATCTACGCCGAGGGGCAGCGCCGCTACGTTGAGTCGCTATCGGCTTATGCCCGCCAGTTTTTGGGCAGGATGGAAAAGCCTGAGGTTGACTATATTGAGGGCTTGAGCCCGGCTATCGCTATTGACCAGAAGGGCCCCAGTAAGAACCCGCGCTCCACGGTGGGCACGGTAACCGAGACCTATGATTACCTGAGGCTGCTTTTTGCCCGTGTTGGTCATCCCCACTGCCCCAAGTGCGGGCGGGAGATTACGGCGCAGACGGTGCAGCAGATTGTTGATGCCATTCAAAATCTCCCTGCTGACAGCCGTATCATGATTCTGGCGCCGCTGATAAGAGACCGCAAGGGTGAGTACCAGACGGTTTTTAGTGATTTGCGCAAGGCGGGTTATGTCCGCGTTAGGGTTGACGGCGAGATTTATGAACTGTCTGAGGAGTTCCGGCTGGATAAATATAAGAAGCATTCCATTGAGGCGGTGGTGGATAGGCTGGTGGTGGGGCAATCGGGGAGCCAGAGCCGTATCGCCGACTCGGTGGAGACTGCCCTTAAACTGGGGGCGGGGGTGGTGTTGGTGTCTATTGCTGATGGCGAGGAACTGCTCTTCTCGGAGCACTTTGCCTGTGTGCACTGCGGCATTAGCCTGGGGGAGATTGCCCCCCGAACCTTTAGCTTTAATAGTCCTCACGGTGCCTGCCGTGCCTGCTCCGGTTTGGGGTTCAAACAGGAGATAGACCCGGAGCTGGTGTTAAATAAAGATCTCTCCATCACGCAGGGTGCCATCCGTCCCTGGCAGTTCCATACCTGGTACTTTTACCGGCTGGAGCCTATGGCCAGGGCTCATGGCATTTCGCTGGATAAGCCCCTGAAAGAATTAAACCCCGAGCAAGTTAACCTGTTGCTTTATGGGGAGGGGGGTGAGGCGAAGTATTACCGCAACCGCTTCGGCCGGCTGAGGCGGTATGGTGACGGCTTTGAGGGTATTATCCCGACTATGGAAAGGCAGTACAGGGAGACGGAATCGGATAATTCGCGGGCTAACATTGAACGCTATATGGTGCTGACACCCTGCCCGTCGTGCCAGGGTAAACGGTTGAAACCGGAGTCTCTGGCCGTGACCATAGGCGGCAGGAATATCATGGATGTTAGCGCTATGCCTGTTACGCAGGCGCTGGATTGGATTGTCACTATTGGCGGCAACGGCAGGAAAGCAGTGCTTAATAAGCGGGAGAAGATGATAGCCCAACAGATTATTAAGGAGATTCAATCCCGCCTCGGGTTCCTCAAGGATGTTGGCCTGGACTATCTTACCCTTGACCGCGCCTCGGCCACCCTTGCCGGCGGTGAGGCACAGCGCATCCGGCTGGCAACCCAGATTGGCAGCGGGCTTATGGGGGTGCTCTATATCTGCGATGAGCCGACCATAGGCCTGCACCCCGCCGACGACTTCCGCTTGATTGAGACATTAAAACGGCTGAAAGAGCTGGGTAATACCATACTGGTGGTGGAGCATGATGAGGCTATGATGAGGGCGGCTGACCATATTATTGATATGGGGCCCGGGGCCGGGGAGCACGGGGGGTGGGTTGTGGCTACCGGCACCCTGGCGGATATTATGAATTGCCCCGAATCCAAAACCGGGCAATACTTGAGCGGCGCCAAACAGATTCCCTTACCCAACACACGCCGCCCCGGCTCAGGCCAGGAGCTCGTAATCAAGGGGGCGAGGGAGAATAACCTCAAAGATATAGATGTCCGTATCCCTCTGGGTGAACTGGTCTGTATCACCGGGGTTTCCGGTAGCGGTAAGAGCACCCTTATTGACGATATCTTGTATAAAAAGCTGGCAAATCTCTTCTATCGGTCGCGGGAGAGGGCGGGTGACTGTGATGACATTACTGGCGTTGAGCATATTGATAAGGTGGTCAATGTCGACCAGTCTCCCATCGGGCGTACCCCGCGTAGCAACCCCGCCACCTATACCGGTATCTTTACCCCCGTCCGTGAGCTCTTTGCCACCGTCCCCGATGCCCGGATGAGGGGCTACGGGCCGGGGCGGTTCTCGTTTAATGTTAAAGGCGGGCGCTGCGAAGCCTGCCGTGGGGAGGGGTATATCCAGATTGAGATGCAGTTCCTGCCCGATGTGACCGTCCCCTGCG
>JABMRW010000053.1 GCA_013202445.1 Deltaproteobacteria bacterium
ATGGATGACCTCAACGACTCTTACGGGGTGCCTGAATTCAGTCAGTATAATATCGACTGTGTACAGATGGCGCGTTACTACGGACTGCCGAGCTATTCCAGCGCCGGTGTTTCCGATGCAGACGTGCCCGGTGTACAGGCCTCGGTAGAGAGATTATTCTCGCAAATCCTGGTAGCGATGTCCGGCCCCCAGTACTTACACTACGCTTTCGGCCTTCTGGAACGAACCAATACATTCTGCGCCGTGCAGGCCATACTGGATAACGCCCATATAGGCATGCTGAAAAGACTTATAGAACAACCTGCAATATCCGATAGTGAAGTATCGGAATGCCTGGAGCAGGTGAAAAGGGTGATGGGCACATCGCACAAGCTCTACGTGCGGTTTGTCCGCAAGGCCCTGCACTCCGGCGAAATTGCCCCACCCTACCCCTTCGAGAGCAAAGGCATGGTGGATGAGACGCTACTGCGGGCAAAGGAACGGATGGACGAGATAATGGCACTACCGCGCCGCCACATTAACAGAGAGACGGTAGATAAGGTTTATCAGCAGGTACCTGGTCTGTTGCCCGGGCTGCGTGGCTAGGGATTTGCAGGAGAGAGGTAAAGCAAAATGAGCGAAGACATTACTAATCTGATTAAAGAGAATGTGATACAGGGAAGGGTAACCGCCAATGACGAGGGGATGGACGAGGGGCTGGTCGGTCAGCCGGGAGTAAATGAGTTGGTGGAACAGGCCCTTGCCGGGGGTGTTAGCGTCGCCGATATTATCAATAAAGGTCTGACTGCCGGCATGAGCGTGGTCGGTGAGAAATTTGAGGCTAAGGAGTATTTCATCCCGGACATGCTCGCTTCGGCGGAGGCGGTGGGCAGCGCCATGGAGATGCTGGAACCCCACCTGAGTAAAAGCGGCATAACCGCCAAAGGCACGATTCTTGTCGCCACCGTCAAAGGAGACCTCCATGATATCGGCAAGAACATCGTGTCGATACTGCTGCGGGGTGCCGGCTATATAGTCAAGGACCTCGGAAACGATGTTGAACCTCAGGCCATTGTAGAAGCGGTAAAAGCAGAAAAACCCCAGTTCGTGGGATTGTCAGCGCTGCTAACGAGCACCATGGTACACATGGGTGAGACCATAGAGGCCCTCAAGGAAAGCGGTCTCAGGGACACAGTAAGGGTAGTCATCGGTGGTGCCCCTGTCTCGGAGGACTTTGCCCGGAGCATCGGTGCTGATGGCTACGGTGCCGATGGATTTCAGGCAGTAGCCATAGTCGAATCCCTGTCTTCAGGTAGTGGCGGAAATAGCTAATGACTCAGGAGATAGGCGCATATAATGAGGCACTGAGCAGCGGCCAGTATGAGAAGCCCGGTGGCCTCATAGGCAAATACGATAATGTGCGCCGTTTCTGGGAGGACGAACAACTTGGCCTGTACTTGCGTCCTTACCTGGAACAGCTGGTAGCCCGGAAACAGAACCGCCAGGAAAAGCTGCGCATAATGGATATTGGCTGTGGCAGTGGGGACGGCTTTGAGTTCATCACGGGCATCGATAAAAGCCAGCCCCCAATCTCGCAGCACAACAGCCGACTCATCCCGCCGTCCATAGTTGAGCTCTACACAGGGGTTGACATCAACGAGGGGCTGGTGAGACAGGCACAGGACGCATACGGGAACCGAGAGAACATGAAGTTCATCGTCTCGGACTTCAACAACTACCCGTTTACTGAAGGACCAACCTATGATGTCTATCTTGCCAACTATGGCACCTTTTCCCACAACACAGACGAACAAACGATAGAAATTCTGAATAAGCTCGCCAGGCACTCCGATAACGGTACCATCATCGCCATCGACTGGTTGGGGCGCTATTCATATGAGTGGCAGACACTGTGGACCAGGGACTTGAAGAATAACCAGTGGATGGACTATGCTATCTCCTACATATATGCTGACAGCGAGAGGGAGACACAGGACTTGACCACCTTTCCATTAAGGATAATCGGGCGGGCAGAAGTGCAGCACGTCTACCATCAGGTAAAAAAGTTAGCCAGTGGGGCTTTTACTTTACGCAAGCTGGCCGACCACTCCTCATTCGTCGGTCGGCACATGGACACAGCACAATATAATCCCCACGCCCAACCCCTGCGAGGGCTGGTAAACTCGCTATTCGAACCCAACGTGTCTACTGACCTCGATGAATTACTGGTAAACTATGTTCCCATGGAGGGCTTTGATGAAGTAAACACCTACCACCGTGAACTCACCAGGTGGTGGAACTACTTCATAGCCTGCACTAAGACACTGCTGGAGAAAAGGGCTGCCCCGGAAACCCCCGCAAGGATACCCGGTGTTGTAACCAGAGCCCTCAGCACCATGAAGAAACTAATCAGAAGTGCCGATGGCATCAAGCTCGGGAATCCGCGGAGCAGCCTGATTGAGCCACAGCTTGGCTATTGCCTCAGAGAGCTTGAGATAGGGCTGCAAAAGGGGCTCGGTTGTGGACATGGGCTGGTGGCCATCTTCGAGATTAGAAAATAGGTTCTACACGAGCCAACACTTGAGGAGGATTCCACCAAATGAGCGGACTGGCCGTTGCCTATGGCAACTCAAACCAAAACGAAGTAGATACTATGATGCGCAAGATTGCCCACCGAGGTCCATATACCTCAGGGGTATACGAAAATGGCCCCATTATCATGGCCCAGAACTACCTCCAGGCGGATAGCGCCACTGCTGATGGCAGTAATGTCCCCGTCCGGAGCAGCCACAATCCAGACCTTGCGGTCTGCTATGACGGCCAAATTGGCAACTGGCCTGAGCTGGCCCACGACTACGGTATATTAGATGGAGCTTACAGAGAAGAGCGGTTACTGCTGGCCCTTTATGAAAAACATGGCCGGGAAATGCTCCAATATCTGAGCGATGCCATCTTTGCCTTTGTTATCTCCGATGGAAAAGATCTCTTTGCCGCTCGTGACCTGCTCGGCATAAAAACCCTGTTCTATGGCCGGAAAGCCGATACTCTGTATCTTGCCTCGGAACTCAAGGCGATATTACCAGCAACCAGAGAGGTCTATGAGTTCGCTAACGGGCACTACATGGACCAGAGCGGGCAGTTTACCCGATTCGCTGAGCTACCACAAAGTCCGCCCAGGCTCTGGAACCATGATGTTGAGAAGATGACTGCGGATATCTGAGGTGGACCCCATCCTTAGGACAGGATAGGGTC
>JABMRW010000054.1 GCA_013202445.1 Deltaproteobacteria bacterium
GCTTTCTGATACTTCGACCATATTATTTTAATAATTTGACCTCCGATAAGTTTGAAGGCTATACTGCTATATGGTCAGGGCGAAGGCAAGCTTAAAAGTTCTGCCTATTGTACGGTACCGCCCACCACCACGCTTGGAAGGTCTCTCAAGGCCTCCTGATTGTTGTAAAACACCAGGGTGGTTGAGTATAATTAGACCACCTGATTGTATAAAACGGGCGGGTCCGCAAGATGAAAAATGGTTATATCCATAAGGTCACAAGCACCCGTAAGCACGTCTGTTAAGTCCCTCGTCAAAGGTTTCGTCCTAATTCAGCGTACCGACTGTAAAAGCCCCCGGACAATTGAGTATTACGAAAGCAATCTCACGCGATTTCTGTGGTATGCCGAACAATAAGAACTGGTCGGCTACGGGGGAAGTCAATATGGTGCCTGGAATCGGCCTTGATGCGATGCTCGATGAGTACTATTTGGCGCGTGGCTGTGATAAGAGTGGAAACCCGACTGCGGCATAACTTCAATAATTGGGGTTGTAAAAGATAGAGAGATACTAGAAGACGAAATTACGAAGTTGTGAAACGTAGATGCTTAATATAAAATAAGAGGCGTGGAGTTAGCTACTAAAAATGGGTGTACCCCAGAGGAACTTCATAGCTCAAACGAGAAGAACAGGAGGTATTTAGATGGCAAAGAGGACGAATGCTGTAATAGTTGGCGGGGGAGTGAGTAAATTTGGCGTAAGAAAAGCACACATACTTGATCTCTTCCAGGAGGCAACCAAAGCTTGCTCTGATGATATCCCGACACTAAAGCCCACAGATATCGATGGGCTCATCGTTTGTACCACAATGGCGGGGAGGCATTCCTCGGCTCTTAACACAGCCCCTCTTGTGGTTCATAGGCTAGGATTAAAACCAACATCAATTTGTATCCGGCTGGATACTCTTTGCGCCGGCTCTTTCTCGGTGCCATCGAGGCGCTGGTATTCGCTTTGGAAGCCAAAGACAAGTACACGGCGGGGCACTCACGGCGGGTGACCAAGCTTGCCCTGGCCATTGGCAAACAGCTCGGCCTACCCAAGGATGAAATTGAAGACCTGCGCTGGGGAAGCCTGCTGCATGACGTGGGCAAGATTGCCGTTGACCAGTCAATTCAGAACAAGCCGGAAAAACTTACCCGTGTCGAATACGAACATATTATGATTCACGCCCAGATTGGGGCCGGCATTGTAAAACCGGTGGTCAACGACAGAGTCGTCGCCATGATTGAGCACCACCATGACCGCTACGATGGCGCCGGACTCAATCAGACGGTATCCGGAGAAGACATGCCCCTGGGAGCCAGGATTATGGCTGCAGCCGATGCCTTTGACGCCATGACCTCGGACCGCCCCTACCGCCCGGCAATACCGGTGGAAGAAGCCCTGGGGGAAATCAAGCGGTGCGTAGACACCCAGTTCGACCCCGTGGTGGCCCGCGCCTTCCTCAAGATAAGTAACTCTTTACCGGTGATTAAGAACGGCCAGACCGCAGCCGGCACACTCCTAAAGACAAATAAAATAAGGTGAGAAAAACATGGGCCGGAAAATAACCAACCAAAAAACGAGCCTGAAAAAAAACAACCAGAACACACGCCCAGGCAAAGGCAGCCAAAACACGAGCCCCAACAATAAAAGGAAGATACTCGTAGTTGACGATGAACCAAACGTCAGAAAGCTGCTGCGCACTGTGCTTGAGAAAAAATTTACCGTTCTTGAAGCCGAAGATGGAGGACAAGCCGTAGACGTGGCGTGTACGGAAAAACCAGACCTTATCCTGATGGACATCATGATGCCCAAAATGGACGGATACACCAGCTGCTACGCGCTAAAGAGTGAGCCGGCCACCAGGTCAATTCCCATCATCATGCTCACCGCCATAGACCTCAAACTCAACCTGCAACTCAGCAAGGAAATAGGCGCCGACGGTTATATCACCAAACCCTTCAACTCACGGGATTTGCTAGATAACATTACCCACTTCCTGGCCCCCGCTTAAAGCTTTACCACCCCCCACCAACAAAAAAGGGGCAAATCCTTCGCCCCCAATCAACACACCAGTCTGATTAATCTCTATCCCCCGGACTTCTCCAGCTTATCCATCATTATCTTGGCCTGGGCGGCCACCTCCTGAGCCCCCTCTATAATATCCTGCGCCTTCTCGTGGGCGGCAGCAATAAGCTTATTGGAATCCTCAAGCGCCTTCTTGGCCGTACCCCTGGCATCGGAGGTAATCTGCTCCGCCATTCGCTTAGCCTCAGCCACAATCTCAGCCGCCTCCCACTCCGCCTGCCGCTTCTTATCGGTCATGTGCTTGACCGCCTCCATCTCCCCCTTCTTCCTCGCCTTCTCTATAGTCTCGCTGGTATCCCGGTCCACCTTCTGTTTAGCCTCCTCCACAATTTTACCCCACCTCTCCTCAGCCTCCTTCCTCCCCACCTCCCGGGCGCTCTTAAGAATCATCTGGGCTTCCTTCTGGGCCCTCTGCCTGGTCTCTTTAATCTCCTTTTCGGTCTGCTTTTTCAATTCAGCAACAGCCTTAGCTGATTCCTGGGCTTCCTGGTTAGCCGCCTCGGTCACCTTACTAACCGCCTGTTCCGCTTCCTTCCTCGCCTCAGCAACTATCCTGGTTGCCTCATCCTCGGCCGTCTCTTTAGCTCTTTCCAACATATCGGCCGCCCTCTGCCTGGCCTGCTCCATAAGGCGCTCCACCTCTCCCCGCCTCTCCTCCTCGGCCTGCTTCCTAGCCTTCGCCTCAACCTCATCAACCATCCGCACTGCCAGTTCTTCGGCCTCGGCAATAATGCCGGCCGCTTCCTTCTCCGCCTTCTTCCTGGCCACCTCCTCGAACTCGGCTATAGCTTCCTCAGCCTTACTCCGCGACTCAGCCACCAGCCCGGCTATCTCCTCCTCCGCTTTGGCCCGGGCCCCGCTGGTAACCTGTTCCGCCTTGGCTTCGGCCTCGAGGATAATCCGCTCCGCTTTCTCCCGAGCGCCGGCGATAATATAATCTGCCTCCTGCTCAGCCCCCTCTTTTATCCTCCTGAACTCCGCCTCAATAGCATCGGTGAGCCTCTGCTTGTGCTCAGCAATGACACCATCGCCCCCGTTAATCCCCTGCCTGACCTCATTGCTCACTTCTTCCATATCACTCACCTGCCTCCCCGGCCCTTATTAAATGCCGGCCGGTTTCACATCTTCGGATTTGAGTTTAGTCCCTATCGGCACAATTGTCAACAGAAATTTGCCTACTTAACACCCGTGGCGCAAAGCCAGCCCCGGCCACCTTTAAGCCGGAACTGTACTTTAGAAAAGCCGGCAGCGGCGAGCATAGCCACCATCTCGGAACCGGCGTAGAGCGGAAAATGCATCTTCTGCGCCATGACGGCGTATTTCTGGTGGTTATCCATCTCCTTGCTCCAGGCCGTGGTAATGGCCACCAGCCCCCGGTCTTTTAAGACACGGCGCACTTCCTTCAGCCCGGCTACCGGCTCCGGCCAGTAATTGAAAGACTCAACGGCGCAGGCCCTATCAAACGATGCGTCCTCAAAAGGCAGATTGGAGACATTACCCCCCTTTACGGCCACCCGCCCGGCGCTGACGGCGGCGGCGTTATGTTTCAGCGCCTGCTGCACCATTACTTCCGAATAATCGACGCCGGCCACAAAGCCATCAGTAGCAATCCCGGCCATCTCTTTGATAGTCATGCCGCCGCCACAGCCGATATCCAGTACGGAATCATGCGGCTGAATATCCATCAGCTCAAGTGTCCAGCGGCTCAAGGGTTGATGCCGCCAGTTCATCAGGGGACCCATCAGCCAGCCGAGCCAGCCGCTGGGCTTACGGCACTGGGCACCGAATATTTTCGTTAACGGCATGAAATTATTCCTCGGGGATTTTACGGCTTATTGACGAACAGGGGCACTACCAAACAGGTTAACAAAATATCCGGCTTAAGTAAAGAAAGAACAACCTTCAAAAGGGACAAAATTGAACTAAAAACCTATTGACATCGAGGAAAGAATGGTCTATCGTTTGATTAATCAAAAAGGAGGTCAGCCGATCCAAGAGAGAAATGAAAGATGCCAAAAGCATCACCATGAAGAATGGTAAGCCGGCAACCTAGGGTGTGTGCCCGGCATGTGGGACCAAGATGTTCCGCATCGGTAAGTAGTCAAACCAGCTTTAAGATCCCTTTTCGCCCGGTAGCTAAACTTCAACAGTGCTTCAGCGCTGGGGTATTGGTGCGTTTTTGCCCCAGCCAGCTAGATTGCTAGTTACCAACCACGTCAACCCATAGATCAAGGACGTGGTAGGGTGTATTTTCGTTTCCCTTATAGAGCCGGAACTCAACCTTCTGCTCCTCCCCCACCCCCACAGGAGTAAAACTCACCTTCTGCTCCCACTCCTCCTCACCAGCCAGGGTAATCGCGGCCACTCCCCCCACCTCCTCCTCCCCAATAAGTATCCTGACATGATAATCGGTTAATGCCTGCTCATGATTTACTATCCCCAGGGTAACCGTTGCCTCCTCCCCCAGGACAATCACATCGGGGTAATTCTCGGCCCTTCCCTCGGGACCGAGCATGTAAAATTCGGTAAACGCCTCCCCCGTATCAGGCGGCCGGGCCACATAGACCAGCACGCCGATAGCCCCGATGATAACCACCACCAGCAAAACCAGGAGGGCTCTATCTAAAAGGTGATGGCCGCCCCAAAATTGGGACAACCGTAAACGTAACCGGGGCTCAAAGCGCTCCTCCGGGGGAAGCCGGCGCCGCCGGTACCAGGCGACGGCGGCAGCCACGATAATAAAAGCCAGCAGTGACAACAGCACCGAATAAAGGCCGATACCCCAGGGTGTATAGTTTAAGAAAATGCCTATCAATGGCACCACCACAATACTGAGGCCAAAGCTCAAAGCCAGGCGCCGGGCGATATCAAAATCACCACGTTTGGTAAAGACGGCCGCCACCAGCGTATAGCCGGGAGAGAAAAGGGCAAAGATTAGCCCCAGAACCAGGCTCACCGGGCTCCCCCCCCAGAAAACGGCCAGGGGCACTAAAACCAGAGAAGCAACCACCACTGCCAGCAAGTCCACGCTAACTCTCCCCCTCCCTCAAGATATAGACCCCGTCCCGCACCTCCACCAGGTCGGGATTATTCAGCGGGAACGGGCTGTAAAGAATGTTTACGTTCTTTTCCCTGATATACTCGGTATCAGGGGCGCCCGCCATGAAAAACCGGGTAATCTCCCTTGCCTGCTCAACTCCCCAGGGGTAGGCCCGGGCGGTATAAACATATTGCCCGCTTGCGGGAAAATAGGCCCAGCCGACATATGGGTTAAGCATAGCGATGGAGTCCCGGGGCAATTCCTCCCCGAGCCACTCAAAGTCGTGATAGGTTTCAACATCTACTATTTGATAGTATTTCTCTTCGGCATAGCCTTCCATCCTTAGAAACAGGGCAAATACCACCACCAGCGCCAGCGCTATATAGACCGATAGCGCACCCCAGCGCCAACGTTTAAAGAAGGCAAGACCAAGCTGGCGTAGCTGGCTTAAGCCGTAGCCGGCGATAAAGGCCATCAATAGCATAACGTAGAGCCAGCCCCTTTCATAAAGGATATCGGGGCCTACATTAAAATACTGCCGGTAAAACTGCACAAAGAAAAGCAGGATAATAGTAGGGACCAGCAGGGCATAGTTGCGCCAGCCGCCCCTGGCTATCAGAAAGCCAAAGCCGATAACAGCCAGGGCTACCATTATGTAGCCCAGCTGAGGCAGGGGAATCGGAATAACCGGTAAGGGTATATGTTCTGCGTTTATGATATTTTGTATCTCCCTCATTACAAAGGCCCGGTTCCAGAGAAAGATAACCAGACCCGAAAACGGGATAAGCAGTATGCAGGTAAGGGACGGCAGTTTCTGCCGCATTGGACTGCGGGACAGAGCAAGGTAAAAGACCAGGAAAATCACCAGGACAAAGCCCACGGCGACGGCGGTGGTGCCGTGGGTGAGAAACAGCGCAACCAGGCTAATCACGATTAAAGGCAGCGGCCGCCAGTCTTTCTCCATTTTCTCCAGCAGTATCAGGCACAGGGGGAAAAAGACCAGCCCCAGTGTCACCGGAACCAGGAAAGCCGGCCCCAGAAATCTGATAGTGGTGTGGATGAAGGTGGCGAAAAATGCGGCTTCCAACCCGAATCCCCGCTTTCGGCCCCAAGCGTAAGCGCTAAAGGCTATCAGCCCCAGAACCAGGGCCGGCATCAGGCGGGCCAGCAACAGCCAGGGTGAACCGGTGGCCAGCAGAGAAGTGCCGAACCAGATGTAATAGCCCGCTTCCGGGTGCCCCCCCACCTCCCACTGACCACCCTGGAAAGGATGGGGGAAATTCAGGTGGCCGGTATTCAAAATCTGGTTGGTATATCCCAGATGCATCCACTCATCCACATGGAGGGGGTAGGGGTAATTGAGGCGGGGGTACAAAGCCATAAAGAAAGCGAGGGCAATGATGGCAAACAGTAATATAGCTTTAATTAAAGAGATTCTGTTCAAAAAACGTCACTCTCAAACTGAAATTCCTACCATTTTAGCATTAACCCACTTAAGGGGCAAGGTAACCATACCCACCCCACCAGTTTCCAAGCAGAACTTTTTCTTCCCATACCCTCCCACCCAAAAAGGCCTTGCCTCTTTTCATCTCTTTAACCCCACCCCCCATTTTAACAGTTCTCTTTCTTCCCACCCTGACCCACCCTACAGTGGTGTTGCCCCTCCTTTAACTCTCCTTTCGGGGAGGAAAAAGAAAGTTTTAGAAGCGTAGCTTATGAGGGCGAGCGGGTGGGAAATAAAAACAATCTCTAAAAACCGGGCTATCCCCCCCATTTATATCTTTTCCCGCTTTTACCTCATAGACACGAAAGGCAACTCTGTGATAACCTGTTAAATGCCATGAAATGCTTGATACTGGCCGGGGGCTTTGGCACCAGGCTCTATCCCATCATTACCAACAAGGCAAAAGCACTGCTGGAATACAAGGGCAAACCCCTGTTAAGCCACCTGGTGGACAAGGTTCCCCGGAATATAAAAATTCTCGTCTCCACCAACCTCAAATTTGAAGCTGATTTTCGCCAGTGGCAGCAAGGGGTGGATAGAGACATAGACCTCTGCATCGAGGAAATCTGGAGCGATAAGGAGAAAAAAGGGGCCGTCGGCTCGCTCAACTTCTGGGTTACCACCAAGAATATCAGCGAAGACCTGCTGGTCATCGCCAGTGACAACTACTTCGAATTTGACTTATCGCAGTTTATCGCCGCCTATGACGGCAACAACACTCTGGTCGCCGTCCACGATATCGGCGATAAGAGCCGGGCCGGCCAGTTCGGCGTGGTGCGGCTGGACGGCCACCGTCTAGCTGGATTAGAAGAGAAGCCGTCCAAGCCCAAGTCCAGCCTCATTGCCACCGCCTGCTATATTTTCCCCACCCGCATCTTCCCCATCCTGCAACAGTACTGCTCCGGCGGCAAGCGGGATAATCTGGGCAGCTTCATCTCCCACCTTATTAACGTTGACCAGGTCCATGGCTACCCGTTTACCGAGCCCTGGTTTGATATCGGCAGCAACTACTCCCTAAGCAACAAGAAATGAGCATGCCGGATAAGGAAGCCAAGCACTGGGGAGGGGTAGCCAGGGGATGGTCGGATAAGGGCTATGCCAACGAGCTTCTGGGGGAACAAAAAAGAAAGACCTACATAGACCTGATAACCAGATGGACGCGGATAACCCCCAGGCAGAAGATTTTAAAGACCGACCTATTCGCCGAAGCCTTCAGCGTGGAGCAGTTCCTCTTCGATGCCATACCGGCTAAAAGCGCCGTAATCGGCATCGATGTTGCCTTTGAGATAGTGGCCGCCGCCAAAAGCCAGGCTCAAAACCGGGGCATGGACGCCGGCGGCTATCTCTGCTGTGACGTTAAAAAGCTCCCGCTGCGGGACAGCTCCATAGACCTTATAATCTCTGATTCCACCCTGGACCACTTCCCCACCGAGGCGGAAATCATCACCGCGCTAAAAGAGCTGGGGCGGGTGTTAACTGACGGCGGCACGCTCATACTGACCATAGACAACAAGAGCAACCTCACCTATCCCCCCTATTTCATCATCCGTCTCTGGATGAAACTGGGACTATCACCGTATTTAATTGGCCGGACTCTGTCTCTGCCCCGCCTGAGACGCGCCCTAGCGGAAATTGGGCTTAACGTAGAGGAAAACACGGCCATTCTCCACTACCCCCACCCCGACGGGCTGGTAAGGTGGCTGGAGCGCTCTCTGCGCTATTTAAGCCGGGGCAGGCTGGACAACGCCATCAGGAAGGGGCTGGCCTGCCTCAACCGGCTAGAGGGGAGCAAAATCAAATACCTCACCGGCCGCTACGTTGCCATTAAAGCAGTAAAACGAGGAGCAAGTTGAGCGAGCTAATCAGCATCAGTGCCGAGCCAAATATCAAGGGATACCTGGTGATAGATTCTACGGTCAATGGCCACAGCCACGGCGGACTGAGGATATCACCCGACCTTTCACCGGAATTGATGACCCAGATTGCCCGGGCAATGACCTTGAAGTACGGCTTTTGCGGGCTACCGGTGGGCGGAGCCAAGGCAGGGATTGTGGCCGACCCGGAGATGCCCCCGGAGAGCAAGCGGCAACTCCTTAAAAGCTTCGGGCGGGCGCTGGAGCCGTTTATCAAGTCCGGGAGCTATATCCCCGCCGAAGACCTGGGTGTGTCCAGCGACGATATCAAGTTTATGCTCAAGTCCATCGGGCTCAAAGATCAGCGCTGGGGTTTAACCTGGAAGACGTCCGGCTTTTACACCGGCATTACCGTCTTCGCCGCCGCCGTGGCGGCTGCCCGGCTCATCAGCCTGGACCTGAAGCGGGCTTCAGTGGCTGTCGAGGGCTTCGGCAACGTAGGAACCTCCGCCGCCAGGTTTTTCTGGGAGAGGGGAATCCGGGTGGTAGCTATTTCCACCAGCCAGGGAGCAATCTATGATAAGGCGGGGCTGGATATCGGCGAGCTTATCAGACTCCGTGAACAGGCGGGCAGTCAGGTGGTCAATCTATCTGACCAGGGAGAGAAAATAGACAAGAGCCGGCTGGTGGAACTGGACGTAGATATATTCTCCCCCTGCGCCCAGTCTTACAGCATCACCCCGGATAATGCCCGCCGGGTAGCCGCCAGAATAATCAGCCCCGGAGCCAATGCCCCCATCACCGCCGAGGCGGAGCCGGTCCTATTCCATAGAAAAATCCTGGTCATCCCCGACTTTGTGGCCAACTGCGGGGGCGTACTGGGGACTTCCATGAAGCGCGCCGGGCTAAAAGAAGACTATATCCGGCACTTCCTGGAAGACAAAATCAGCCAGCAGGTCGCCGGAATAATTGAGGCCGCCGAGAAGGAAAAGGTTGCCCTCGGGGCATATGCTCAGAGAATCGCCGAAGAGAGGTTTTTGAGAGCCAAGGCATCCGCCGAGGGCAAAAATCTCACCGCCAGAGCCTTTAGCTTTGCCCTGAAGCTATACCGGAAGGGATTTATACCCTATCAGGTCGTCACGCCGGTAGCCTCAAGGTATTTTGAGAAAAGATTTACGTAATAGAGCAGCTTACTTCTTAAGCCTAAATTTGAGCCGTTACCGCCTGGTATAACCTAACCGCCTCCCTGGCCTCCTCCACCGTAACCGGCATCCCGATGCCCGTTCGCACGCTTTCAAAGAACTGCTGGATTACGCTGCGGTGTCCATCCCTAAAACGGCCTGAAATTACATTAAAAGCGGTGGCGGCGGTACCACCCAGCCGCTGGAAACCCTGCTCCAGATTCTGCCCGCCGCGCCTAAAGCGCCCTCCCCCACCGGCAACGGCATATCTGGTCATAACGGCACCCCAGATATCAACATGCAGAGACATCTTGGTGCCGAAGATATCCAGCACCATAAAATCCTCCGGCCAGTTAACCGACTCGGTGATGGTCGCCAGGCCGTTTTTACCTTCAAGTATTACCCTCAGCTCATCAGCCGCCAGCCAATCACGGCCACCCAGCTTACGGCTATGCACCGCCACCGGCTCCAGCTCCCCCAGAAAAGCCTGCACCAGATACAGGGGGTGGGGTAACATCTCACCAAATATGCCACCGGGCAGCTTATGGCACCAGTGATCTTTATTCAAAACAAGGTCGGCGTCCTTTGCCATGGAATCGGTAATGCTTACCGCCACCACATCACCAATAACCCCGCTTTTTACCATTGACCTGGCTTTCATAACCACGGGCATAAAAAGCTCATTATGCACCACGCCCAGCAGCACCTGATTGGCTCTGGCCACCTTTATCATTTCATCAGCTTCTTGGGTAGTTAGAGCCATTGGTTTTTCGGTCAGAACATGGCAGCCGGCCTCCATTGCCTGTACGGACAAAGCCAGATGGGTCTGCGGCGGGGCGCAGATGTCAACCACATCCATTTTTTCTTTGTCCAGCATCTCGGACAAATCGGCGTAATAACTTTTAAAATGGAGGAACCCTGCCACCCGCTTGGCCAGAGCTTCGTTCCTATCGCAGATTGCTACCGGCTTAATACCATGGATTTTCCTCATGGCGGAAAGGTGCCAGAAGGCAGCCCCACCACAGCCAACAACGCCAACTCTCAGGGGTTTGATTTTATTCATTTTCCTCGCTCCCAGCGATTATTATTTAGCAGCCCGATAGCGCGCCCTCATGGCGAAGACAGCATAGAGGCAAACTACCCCCTGGACGGCAAACCAGACATAGCCGATGCCGACCATACCTGCCTGCGGCATGATAAAGTAGCTGCCGAGCAGGGTGGCCACAGTTATAAAGCCGAATATGAGCGTCAGCTCCCTCAACCGGTCCTCAACGCGAAGGGTAGTGGTATAAATACTGGTTACGCCGGCAAACAGGCTTGACACAGACAGAATCCTCAGAAACAGCAAACCGCTCACGGAATAGCCCTCGCCAAACAGTAGAAGAAGCCATTTCCCTACCAGCAGCACCAGGACAACCGCCGGCACCAGTATCAGGAAGATGAACTTTAGAGATTTAGTCACATTAGTCCACAACTCGTCCTCAAAGTGGGCGCCCTCGGCGAAAAGGGAACGAGCCACCGCCGCCGGAATAGCAAAGAGCAGGGCGGCTATTGTCCAGGCGACATAGAAATAGGCGTTCTGCTCCGCCCCCAGCAGGTTAACCACCATTAAGGGCAGAACCAGGGCCGGGGCGGCACTAAAGAGGCGGGCAAGATAACTGCCGGAGGAATAACGCCACATACTGCCGATTACTCTCAGATTAAAGCTGGGCACCGGTTTATAGTGCGGCTGAACCCGGGGGACGAAGAAAATTAAGGCGACCACCAGAGCCACGGCAGAGGCGATACCCCACGAGGCGGCGATGCCAAAGGCATGGAAAAAGAGCACCAGGAGGATGGGCAGCGGAATCTTGAGCAGCGAAAAGATGGCGCTCTTGTACAGGGTAAAGTCGGCCCTTCTCCTGGCGATAAAGACGGAGGCTATCGTCCCGTAGAGCGTCTGGGCCAGAACAAAGAAAACGAAGGCGGCGGCGAAGACTATATTCTCCTTGATGAAAACCAGAGCCGGCGACCAGATATCCAGCCCGGCAACAAAGATTACCGACAGCACCACCGCCAGAGCCCCGCTGATGGTAAGGCAGGAGTTAATCATATCCTGGGGCTTTTCCGCCTTAGGCAGGAAGCGGATAAGGGCGGCGCCGAAGCCGGGGACGCTCAGCATAGCCAGCAGTGAGATGGACGATATTATCGCCGACCCCCACCCCACCTCGGCCTCGGTATAAAACCGGGCCACCACCATCCAGAAGAAAAAACCCAACCCCGAGGTCACCACGGTATTGGCCATCAGGAAGAAGGAGTTGCGATAGAGGGGGCTCCGGATATGCCCCACTATATACTGGATATCGTTGCGCACCTGCTGATTATACTCTGGCCAAACCGGCCGGGCAAGCCAGCTTTAGCTGGGGCGCCTGGGTATAAATCTAGTCTTGCGGTGAAACAAGATATGCAGCCAGCCGGCGATATTGCGCCCAAACAGGAGGCTCATCCTGACCAAAATATACCTTACCAGCGGGCGGTTAGCCAACTGCCGGAAGCAGGCCACCGGCCGCGGCTCAATGGCATAATATTGCCCGCTTTCTATATAGTGCTTGATAGGGACAAAAATGCCCTTTTTAACCCGGGCACGGCTGGTAAACAGGTCAACATCCAGCCACTCGTCCTCGGTTATGACATAGCCCCTCTTGAATTCATAGCAGCGGAAAATGATTTTATTGAGGGTCTTTCTATTAATCAGCACACATCCGCCGCCAAATCCCCACGCCCCGTAACGGGGCAGCCTGTAGCCGCTGGATACGACGTCAAATCCCTCAATCTTCTCCTTCATGATGCTGATAACCGATGGGGCATAGGTCATATCGGCGTCAAAGTATAAGAGATATTCCGCCCCCTTTGACAGCGTATACTGCCGTATCGCCTCCCGGCCCCCGGCCACAGCCCACGACCAGTGCCGGGCATTGGCCGGCTTTACCAGCTCAAAGGCGATGGCGTCTCCCCTCAGGTTATAGCGGGCAATCCGCTCCCGTAGCTCATCAACAAAGTCGGGCTCCTCGGTAGCCAGAATCAGCTCACAATCGGGGTAAGCCCGCTGTATTTCCTGCTGGTTGGTCAGGAATTTGTCCAGGGCAAAAGCGGTGCGCCGGCAGATAGGCGCCCCCACTATCATATCCGGCCTACTCATTACTGGCGCCTCCGCTTAGCAGTTCCCGCACCGTCCGCTCCACGGCCTGGTCGGAACTATATTTAGGTTTCCAGCCCAGGCGGTTCATGCTGCTCACATCGAACCTTACCTGGGGGACATCCCCCGCCCAGCCCCGGTCGCCGCCGGCATAGCTGAAGGCTACACCTTTAAGCCCCATGGCCGCCACTATAACCTCGGCAATTCTAACCACGCTGGTGGAAGAAGCAGGACCCAGGTTAAAAACGTTAAGCGGCTCCCCTGATTTCTCCACAGCCAGCAGCATGCCGTCGAGGCAGTCATCAACATGCAGGTAGGGCTTTTGCTGTCGGCCGTCGCCCAGTATCTCCAATTGCCCCGGATTTTCCTTTAGCCTGTTAATGAAATTAAAGATGACGCCGTGGGTAAGCCTGGGACCGATGATATTAGCCAGCCGGAATATCCAGCCCTGCATACCAAACAGGTGACAGAAGGCGGAGATAAGCCCCTCGCTGCCCAGCTTGCTGGCGCCGTAGAGCGATATCGGCCTCAGCGGACCGTAGTCCTCACCAACCGGAGTTATACCGGCATCCCCGTAAACGGTGGAGCTGGAGGCAAAGACCACCTGTTTAACCCCATTCCGCCTCATTGCCTCCAGAACATTGTAGCTGGCCATTGTCCCCGCCCTTAAATCCAGGTCGGTAGCGGCAATACCAGCCCTGACATCGGGATTAGCCGCCAGGTGAAAGACCACATCGTGCCCCCCGATAGCCCCTTTCAAGGTGTCAAAATCAAGCAGGTCGGCCTCAATAAAGTTAAAGTCACCACGGCCAAGGTGGTGCTCAAGGAACTCCCGCCACCCCGAGCTTAAATTATCATAGACGGTCACCCCGCCTCTCTCCACCAGCCGGTCCACCAGGTGGCTGCCGATAAAACCGGCCCCGCCCGTGACGAAATATTTAGTGCCTTTTTTAGTCATCTCCCCGGGGCTCCCTCCGCCGGAAAAGGCTCAAAAAATTATAGCTGAAGTAACCGCCGGCGACACCGGACAGGACAACGGCCACCGCCCAAAGCTGGCGCCAGCCGGTAGCCGGCCGGCGGAACAGGCGTCCCAGCGTCTGCGGCAGGCGCCCCAGTAAAATACGGCGCAGCAGCTGGTACTCGGTGGCCAGCACCTCCCCATCGTCGGCGCGGTACCAGCGGTTGAGCATGGCCTTGGCGTAGCCCTCCCAGTAAGCCCGCCGGGCCAGGAAGCCGCTGCTCAGCCGGTAGCCATAGACCTTGTGCCTCACCCTCACACCGGGGTCATAGACAATTCGCTTACCGGTGCCCTTTTTTACCCTGATGCAGAACTCGGTCTCCTGGGCCGCCGGCTGCTGCCAGTCGCTCTTGCCCCACCCCTCCCCCGCCAGGCTGGTCTTAAACAGGCCGCAGCTTTCAAAGACCTCCCTGATGAAAGAAAGGTTGGTGCAGAAGCCGTTTCTCACCTCGGTCCTCTCAGTCACCTCCCGGTAGGTGCAGGAAAATATCCAGTAAAGCTCACGGGGAAACCATTTCATCGACTTATCCTGCCACCGGGGCAGGATGGGGCCGGTAACGCCCGCCACCGAGCTATCCTCGCCATAGACCTTCACCATCCGCTCCACCCAGTTGGGGAAAGGCAGGGCGTCATCATCAACAAAGGCGATAATATCCCCTTTAGCCTCCCCGATAGCCAGGTTGCGGGAGGGGTAAGACCCCCACTCCCCCTGGTTAAACAGCACCCGCATATTAGCGTAGCCCTTTTCGGCGATATAACTTTTGATGCTGTCGGCAAGCTCAACCGACCTCTCGGCAACAACCAGGGTCTCGGTATTTTTATAGGTCTGGGCCGCCAGGCTATCCAGCAGCTCATTGATGTCTTTAAGCCGCTCCGGCGTGTAGACGGTGGTAACTATAGATACCAGGGGATTTTTCATCTCACCGGCCCCTTCTCCCCCGGCTTATCCAGACGGCGGAAACGCCTGGTTATCAGCGCCCAGCCGATTCTGGTGCCGTCCCGCAGCGACCTCAGCTTGGGGGGACTGGAGCGCCGCCGGTAATCAATGGGAATTTCGGCTATAGAATAGCCCCTTCTGGTTAGCTGGCTGAATATCTCGGCCTCCAGGTCAAAGGCGGTAGCCCGGAGGCTTAAATTTTTAATCACCTCCCCCCGGAACCCCCAGAAGCCGGAGCAGACATCGCTTATCCTTTTCCCGTAGAACACGGTAGCTATCAGGCTGAGTAAATAGTTGCCCACCAGGTTAAGCCGGCTCATCGCCCCCTTCTCCCGCCGCCCCCTCATCCGCGAGCCGGTGACGGCATGGTGCTCTTCCAGCAGTTTCAGCATGTCGGGGATATAGCCGGCGGGATAGGTATAGTCGGCGTCGAGCATAAAGATAAAATCGGCCTCCACCGCGCTTAAAGCCCGGCTCACGGCGATGCCCTTGCCCCGGCGCCGCTCGGTAACAATGCCGGCGCCCTTTTCGGCGGCAATCTCCCTGGTCCTGTCGGTGCTGTTGCCGTCAACCACCAGCAGCCGTACTTCATACCCCGCCCCCTCCAGGGCTTTTCGGGGTATCTCGTCGATAACCCGGCCGATGGTCGGCTCCTCGTTCAGGGCGGGAAGCATGATTAAAATTTCAGGCTGGCTCACACTCATTTTGTGGAATCAGTATAAAGGTTTTACCCCCCAGGGTAAAGAGCAGAGCAATGCTGACAACGGAGGCTAACTGCAGGGAGAGTGCTTTGCCACCCACTCTTTGAGATTTTAGAAAGGCAGTATTGAGCCGGCCATCTTAAGCAGGAGCCAGCCGTGCCAGTCAAAGGAAAAACCGTTGCCGTCGCTGATAAGCTCCGGCAGCCCCTTTTTGCCGGCCAGTCGGAACAGGCGGTCGATTTTGTCATTGCTTAATTTGGCCAGCAAAGTACGAGCCCAGTAGCCGATAACCAGCTCCCGGTTCAATTTAGCCCGCCATCTATCCTCATAGGCGGAGAGGACGTGCGCAGAAAAGTCGTCTGCCTCAAAGGCCTGCTGGAGCACCCCGGCGGCTATGTCAGCACATAACAGCCCGTAATAGACGCCCCCGCCGGTGGTCGGCTTTACCTGCCCCGCCGCCTCACCCACCACCAGCACCCGGTCAGCGTAGGTCCGGGGCAGTGGTTTTAGGGGGACAACATCATAGCTGGGTGCCGCTTGACTGGAGGCTATCTTACCCTGAGAAGATAAGACTTCCAGCAGATTTTCCAGGGAGCTATCAGCCTGGCCACGGGTGAGCAGGCCGACCAGTCCCCGGCCGTCGGTAGTAGGCACCAGCCAGGCAAAGCCGCCCGGAGTAAGCTTCTGGTCAAAGTAGACCTCCACCTCATCGATGCCGTTTATAGACACCTGGACTTGAGCGCCAAAGACGAACTGCTTTATCTCCCCCAGCCCCAGTTTGGCCGGTAATGCCGAACCGAAGCCGGTAGAGATAACAGCGGCTTTAGCCCTGAGAACTCTCTCCTCAGACTGGCCGTTTACTATAACCTCGACGCCGTCGGGCTTAAGTAAAATATCGCTGACCCTGGCGCCGAAAAGGTAGCGGGCGCCGCTGGCCTCGGCTGTTTTAGCCAGGTGCATATTAAGACGAGACCGGTCCACTATAGCGGCAACAGGAGATTGGCGGCACAGTCTGAGGTATTCCCCGGAGGGAGAGAGGAATTTAGCCGAGCTGGCCTGTCTTAAGACAAGGCCGTTATCCAGGCCAAAGGCGCCAAGACATTCCTGACTGAGGATGCCGGTACAGCAGACGTCGTCACCAGGCCGGAGGTTCTTGTCAACAACAACAACACTATAGCCAAGCTGGCTCAACCTCTGGGCGATACGGCTCCCCGCAGGTCCAGCGCCAATGATTATGATGTCGTGCAACATCATCTATCAATTGCCGATACAGCCACTAAAAAGACGCTAATCCTTAACTTTGGCCTCTTTCTCCAGCACCTCGGCCAGAGACTTAAAACCCTCGCCGCCGAAAGAACTAAACTGCAAAGCAAGCAACTCGGAATATTTAAAACCCTTGGAGTTAATCCAGTCCCTGTGCACCTTATCCCCCCGCCCAATCATATGGCGGGCTAAATCAAGGGCGCTCTTGTTGGAAATCTTTTTACACACCGGGCAGTGATAACTCATAAACAAACCTCCCACCTGGTTTACATCAACGCCTTATTTTTTAGCCTTCTTCTATTGTTTCTCTTTCTCCTTGAGGGCTTTGAGGACCTTCTCCGGGGTTATGGGCAAATCATTGATTCTAACGCCCACTGCCTTATAGATTGCGTTACCGATGGCCCCGGCGGTGGGATTGGTCAGCCCCTCGCCGGCCTCTTTAGCGCCAAACGGCCCCTCAGGCTCATAGGTATCAATTTCCAGAATCTCGGTCTCAGGCATATCCAGGGAGCGGATAAGCTTGTAGTCGGCAATGGACGGGTTAAGTATCTTACCATCATCCATGGGCTGGTCTTCACAGAAACCGTAGCCTCCGGCCATCATAATGGCTCCCTCCAGCTGCCCTTCAATGCCTACGGGGTTGATTACGGTGCCGCTTTCATGGGCGGTGGTAACGTTCAACAGCTTATACCGCCCCGTCTCCACATCCACGGCTACTTCTGCCGCCTGCACGCCGAAGCTGTAGGCGGGAGATATCATCCCCTTGCGGTGGGGGGTATAGTATCCCCGCCCCATGATAGCATTGCCGTCCTTACCCCTTATCGCCCCTTTAACGATATCAAAGTAGGAAACGCCCCTCTCCGGGCGGTCGACCAGGTGAACCCAGCGGTCCTTGATATCCAGGTCATAGACAATGTTAACCCCCATCTTGGCGCCGGCGAACTCAAGGAGCTGCTGCTTGCACTCGGCGGCGGCACGCTTTACGGCGTTGCCGCTCATCAGCGTCTGCCGGCTGCCCCAGGCACCCAGGTCGGGGGGACAGATACCTGTATCGCCGGAGAACACCCTTATATCCTCAAGGCGCACTCCCAGCTCCTCGGCGCATATCATAGCCAGCGTGGTATTGGAGCCCTGGCCAATATCACAGGCGCCGGTATAGACATCAACCTTGCCGTCGATATTTATCCTGACCACCGCCGCCGAGAAGGCGTAGGGGGTATTAAACCAGTTAAAGATACCGCCGGACATAAAGCCGTAGGAAGCTATCCCGATGCCGTGGTTGGGGGGCAGCTTGCCCCGCTTCTTAAGATGCTCATCAATCTTATCCAGGCACTGGTGCAGCCCGCAGCTCTGGATAAAGGCCTGTCCCGGAACCTCGTAGTCAGGCGTCATGCCGTTCTTACGCCGGATCTCAACGGGGTCTATCCCCAGGTCCTCGGCCATCATGTCAATCTGGGACTCGCCGACAAAGGTAGACTGGGGAGCACCGAAACCGCGCATGGCTGAGGTCGGGGCGGTATTGGTGTAGGCCCGGTAGCCATCGTAGCGGTAGTTGGGATACTTATAGGGGAACGAGGAGAAGAAACCGGTCAGGTAGAGAGCGGTAGCCCCCATGGCGGTATAG
Source organism: Deltaproteobacteria bacterium (assembly GCA_013202445.1). Classification (GTDB taxonomy): domain Bacteria; phylum Chloroflexota; class Dehalococcoidia; order Dehalococcoidales; family BS750m-G39; genus JABMRW01. The sequence goes on from JABMRW010000054.1 coordinate 18,406, forward strand.
GCGCCGCCCTCGGTAATAACCCTGACCTCTTTAGCCAGCATGGTGCCGTCCTTCTTGGCTCCCAGCTTAAGGAAATAGTACATGGGGGTGCGGCGCTTGGTGGCGGTGAACTCCTCTTCCCGGGTCAAAACTATCTTTACCGGCTGGCACAGCTTCTGGGAAAGAATGGCGGCGCAGAACTGGGCCGAATCCAGCTCAAACTTGGAGCCGAAGCCGCCGCCGGTGTGGCGGTTAATCACCCTGATGTCACTCTCGTTCATATCCAGCATATCGGCATACAGCCGCTGGATGTAGTATGACGATTGGGTTGAGGTCCACACCTCAAGCTTGCCGTTGTAGCCAAAGCTGGCTACGGCGTCGTGGGTCTCCATGCAGACATGGGCCTGCGATGAGCATTTAAACTTATCTTCGCGGATGTAGTCGCACTTCTCAAAAGCCTCGTCGACATCACCCCACTCAATATGGCGGTTGACATTAATATTAAGCTCAACACCTTCGTGAATCTGGGGCGCACCCTCTTTAATGGCGTCCATGGGGTCGAAAACGGCCGGTAAAGGCTCATACTCAACCTCGATTAAGTCCAGCGCCTCCTCGGCGGTATCCTCGTCGATGGCGGCCACGGCAGCCACGGCATCACCGATGTAGCGTGCTTTGGCGCGGCAGAGAATTTCCTCGTCACACAACTCAGGGAAACGCCGCCAGATGCCGTGCTTACGCCCCAGGGTATCCTTGCCGGTAACCACCGCCTTGACCCCCACCAGCCTTTTAGCCCGGCGGGTGTCAATCTTGAGAATCTTGGCATGGGGGTGGGGACTCCTCAGGACCTTCCCGTAGAGCATATTAGGCAGAACCACGTCAAAGGTATATTTGGCGCTGCCGGTTACTTTTTCCGTTCCGTCAATGTTATGTACCCGTTTACCGATTACTGAATAGTCGCTCATTTCGCCTCCTTATACTCACCCTTAACCACAGCGGTTACGGCACGGACAATGCTGTTATAACCGGTACAGCGGCAGATGTTGCCGTCGATACCCTCTTTTATCTCCAACTTGGTGGGCTTGGGGTTTTCGGTGAGCAGGGCCGTAGTTGACATCAGCATCCCCGGAGTGCAGAAGCCGCACTGGTAAGAGCCGTGGTCAAGGAAGGCTCTCTGCAGGGGACTCAGCTCATTGCCTTTAGCCAGCCCCTCCACGGTCACTACCTCGGCGCCGTTGGCCTGGAGAGCCAGCACCGAGCAGGACTTGACCGACATGCCGTTGAGCATTACGGTGCACGCCCCGCAGGAACTGCTGCTGCAGCCCCGCTTGGTTCCGGTCAAGCCGACGAGGTCTCTCAGCACCTCCACCAGCAGGGTTTTGGGCTTTACGAAAAGCTCGTAAGGCTGACCGTTAACTTTCAATTTCAGCTCTTTTTTCATATCGTCAATCCTCCCTCTTAAGCCTTCTTGGCCCTGGCCAGGGCTTCCTTAGTCATTCTCGGTACCAGAACCTTAACCAACTCCAGCCGGTACTCCTCGGAAGCGTAGATATCGGATATCGGCTCCGTCTCGGTAGCGGCCACCTCACCGGCTTCTTTAAGCAGGGCATCGGTAATCTTCTTCCCTTTAAGCACCTTCTCCGCCTTCCTGGCCCTGATGGCCGTCGGTGCCACCGCCCCCAGGGCTATGCGCACATCCTGGCACACGCCGTCACCGGCGCCCAGGGTCACCGAAGCGGCCACGCTCACGGTAGCCAAATCGCTCTCAATCACATTGAACTTGGTATAAACGGTGCCGGTGCGCGGCAGGGGCGCCGGTATGGTAATCTCGGTAAGCAGCTCGCCGTCCCTCAGGTCAACCTCAAAGTAGTCCAGGCAGAATTTATCCACCGGCATACTCCTGGTACCCTTGGCGCCGGCCACGGTCAAGGTAGCGTTAAGGGCCATTAATACCGGCACCGGGTCTCCCGCCGGGTCGCCGTGGCAGACATTGCCGCCGATGGTGCCCCAGTTGCGGGTCTGAATCGAAGCCAGCCTGGTTTCCATCTCGGCCAGCACCGGATACTTCTTCTTGATTACCGGTGATTTCTCTATGGCGCGGTGGGTGGTGGTGGCGCCGATTTTCACCCCGTCCTTGCCGTCCTTGATATAGCTCAGCTCGGATATGCCCTTGATATCGACTATATACTTGGGGCTTACCAGTCCCTGCCGCATCAATATCAGCAGCGACTGCCCCCCGCAGATTACCTTGCAGTCATCCCCGTACTTGGCCAGCAAGACAAGGGCTTCTTTCAGTGTCTTTGGGGCAAAACGTTCAAAATCCTTAATCATTAGCCCGACCTCCCTGATTTAGTAGCTTTAACCACTTTCAAGCCTCCATTATAAAATAACTATTTACCCAGCTCTTCTTTAAGCTTATCCTGCAGGTTCTGGATAAACTGCTCCCCAATCTTGTTGACCTTGGCGCGCATTATTCTCTCGCCGAAGGTAGCCAGCCGGCCGACCATGCTCACGTTGGAGCTGTAGGCAATTTCCACCTCGCCGCCAGCCACCTCTTTGATGTCAACGATAGTCTCCTGGCTAAAGGTGCCGGCACCGCCGACAGCAGCGCCCCGCCCCACCGCCTTGACGTGCCTGGGCGGGTCAAGCTCGGTCAGGGCCTGGGTAAAGTTCAGCTTGACGGTGATTGGCCCCACCTTCTGCTTGACTATCCCTTCCCAGGTCTTTTCGTCAACGGCCTCCATCTTTTCCGCGCCGGGTATACAGGAAACCAGGGTGCCGGGGGCAAGCAGGAAATCCCACGCCTGCTGTATAGGCGCCTTCATGGTAAACTTCCCCTCAATTTTCATTTTAGACTACGCCTCCTCTTTAGTTGTTTTATAGCATCTTATTGATATAAGGGTCTTTTTTACTTGTAGGGAGAGAGGGCATCTCAAACTTCCCGTTGGAGTGCTTGGACATGGGCAGGTTTTTTATCGCCCCAGGCAAGCACCCCCGGTATTTTTCACAGAAACAGAGGTAAAAATGCCGCCCCCGGTACACCGGGCAGTCCTTACACAGCACCCCGGAAAAGGGGCACATCATATTTACCTTTGCCATAAATACTTTCCCCCATTATAAACCAGTCCACCACCGGAATTCTCCCCGCTTTTATTTTAGCAGAAACGGCGGCTTCAGGGTAATTTGGGGCTCTTCCAATCCTTCATCGGCCTCATCCACTCCGCCTTCTCCACGAACTGGTCATGGGCCAGAGGCACCGGCGGGTGACAGAGGAAGTTGGGGTCAAACTCGTCCTTTACCGCCAACAGCCATTTATGGTAGTTGGGCCCGTAGGCCGGCCCGGTTAGGTAAAGGGGCTGGTGCGAACCCAAAAGCGATGTATAGAAGCGCTTTCTGATGTTCTCTTTAGACGTTTCCAGGTAGAATTGGTCAACCCCGTCGGTATTCTCGTCGGGGTCCCAGTATACCAGGAATTCGGAATAGCCCTGGTGGCCCAGTTCAAAGCTCTGGAACCAGCCGGGGTCGCCGTAGTCGGGCATAAGCGGCGGGGTGAATTTCGGCTTCAGCTTGGCGTAGTTTTCCCCGTGGGGAAGGGCGTGCTCCAGCGTCTCAATGACGTAATCCACGGAGACGTAGCTGCCGCACATCAGCCACATGCCGGCGGAGTCGGCGTTCTTGAACCAGGACTCGTCGGAAGGCCGGGTGCGGCGGGCCTCGCCGCCAATCTCGGTGATAATATCGTTGAGCACCCGCTCTTCATATTCCATCTGCTCCTCGGAGCCAAAGCCGACCAGCAGCACCCGTAGCAGGTGGAAATCTTTGATAGTCTCCTCGCTCTCCTTGGACCAGATATCCCAGTACTCCTCTTTGCAGCTGGCTTTGGCAATAGCCCGCCAGAATATAGGCACTTTAGTGACACCGGCCCCTATCTCCGCCCTGGCCATCTCAAACATGGCCGTTTTCATGGATTCTTTGCTGGGCATGGTAAAGTTAATCCACTTAACCCGGTTGACCGGCAGCTGGAGGCTGGTATGGGGTGATATTCCAGTCGGCTCCAGCCGCTCCGGCTGGAAGGGCATTAGCTTTATGGCCATTTTAGTCACGATACCCAGGAACCCCCGGTGCCCGGTAAAGCCCCTCAGCAACCCACGCAGGTCGGGCCCCAGCCCCTCCCCCCAGAAGGGGTCGTCCTGCAAAGCCAGCGAGCCTAACTTAACCAGCTCGCCGTCGGGCATGATTAGCTCGGTACCCAGTATGCGGCGGTGGGGCAGGCCGATGCGGTAGCTTAAGGGCGACCAGCCGTCGCCAATCATGTTGGCGATGGCGGAACACTGCGAGCCGCCCCCGCCGACGACAATATACATGCCCCGCTTCATCGCCTCCTCCTGGAGCTGGGAATAAATAACCCCGGACCCCACCACGGCGTAGAGGTGCTTCTCGTCAATCTCAAAATCGTCCATCCGCTTCAGGTCGATGAGCAGCTCGTTGTCAACGTGGCAGTGGGAGCGGGCGCCGTACCAGCCGGTGCTGTAGGGGACATAAGGGACTTTATAGCGGTTGCAGACCCTGACTATCTTCTGGACCTCCTCGGTGGTGAGGGGCATGATAACGCAGCCCGGTATCTTGGTCATTACCCGCTCGTAACCCAGGCCGCACTCGTATCCCCCCGGCCCCGCCCGGTAACCCTCGCAGACCACCGGGTCGGTCGAGATATAGTCCTCACCGACGATAGCCTCCAGGACCTTGTATGCTTCCTTAGATATAGCCATAACTTACCTCCACAAGCCTAGCCTTCGATTGAAGCCAGGATAAGCTCGGAAATATCATATACCTTTATATTTTCCCCGTTCTCCTTGGCTACTTTGGCGAAATTATCCTTGCACCAGGGACAGGTAGCAACGATGGCCTCGGCGCCCACCGTCCTGGCCTCGAAGAGCCTCTGCTCGGCGGCCCAGGCGGCAAAGTCGGGGAAGGCTTCCTGGGTGCCCCGCCCCGCCCCGCAGCAGAAGGCGTTCTCCTTCATCCGTATCATCTCCACCAGCTCCACGCCGGGGATAGCCTTAATAATATCTCTCGGTTGCTGGTAGACGCCGCCACTACCGCGCCGGCGCTCCAGGCCGGGGCTCACCATGCCCCACTTCCCCCGCTCCCCCTTCCAGGGAGTCCAGGGCTCGCTCAGGCGGCTCAGGCTGCAGGAATCGTGGTAGGTCAGGCGCATATCAACCGGCCTGGTCAGTTTCAGCGCCTCTTTCTTGATTAATTCATCCACCAGCTCGGTCAGGTGCACCACCTTAAAGCCCAAATCGTCGGTAGATATATTAAGCATCTTGGGGTAGTCCACCTTCCACATGTGGTAGCCCTCGGCGCAGCTGAGCAGCAGGGTCTTGGCGCCGGTCTTCCTCACCGCCTCAACGTTGCGTTTGGCCAGCTCCCGTGCCTCGTCTATCATCCCCACCGAATAGAGCATATTGCCGCAGCACCACTCGTCGGGCATGAGCATAAACGGGGTACCGGCGGCATTGAGTATCTTGGCGGTAGCCCGGGCGATTTCGGGGTTGGTGTAGGCTGCCGAACACCCCACGAAGTAGAGCACATCGGCTCTTTCCGCCACCTTGATGTCCTTGGTGAGCCACTTGTTGCGGTTCTGGTGCGGGGAGCCGAAACGGTTGTGCTTGGTGATTATCTTCTGGGCCACTTTCTTATGTTCGGGCATGGGCCCCTTGCCGTCTTTGACCGCTTTTATCCTCAGCGCCTCCAGGGAAAGCTCTATCTCCAGGTCGAGGTTGCGCTTGCAGCCGACATCGCAGGCGCCGCAGAGGGTGCAGGCGTAAAGCGTCTTGAGCAGCTCGTCGGAATACTCCATCCGCCCCTCGAGCATGGCCATCCCGATTCTCATCTTGCCATAGGCGCCGTAGGAATCAAACAGATAGCGGGTGGCACTGGGGCACCGGGTGCTGAAATTTACTCCGGACATATAGATGTGGTCCACCCAGTAGCACCCCTTGCACTTGATGCACTTACTCATATCGTATTCAAAATTATCCAGGTTGGTTACATCCAGACTCACTTTGCCTTTGAGCATCTTTATCCTCCCTAGTAACACAAAGTCCCGGGGTTCATTATGTTGTTGGGGTCAAAAATCTTCTTCACTCGTCTCAAGGCGGTGGCGTAGCCGGTGGCGCTCTCATATACCAGGTCAGCCAGCTCGCCGTAGGGTCGGGTAAAGAGGGCGCCTTCGCTGGCTAAGACACTGATAGCGTCACTGTACAGGCTCCGGACCAGCTCCACATCAACCTCGCTGTCGGGGTCATAGAATATGTCGAACTGCACCTGGCAGGCCCGGTTATGCTCGATGGGCTGGATATAGCCGCCGATGTCGTCGACGGGATAGCCGTACTGGGCGGCGACTTCCTCCATCAAATCGATGAACTGGGGCGCCATAGCCGGCCGGGTGATGAAGAAAAGGCTCTGGCAGCCCCCCAGGTAGCGATTCTTCCAGTAGGGCGTCTCCTTGGACCAGGGCTGGCGCAACAAGGGCAGCAGCTTCCGGCCCATACCGGGGAAGCCGGGCAGGTTCTGTTGGAGGTAAATTTCCGAGAACTCGTTCTTGATAATATCCTTAAGCATCTTCTCTTCGTACTGGAGCTTCTCTTCGGGGCGCCGGGCCATGCCGCTCATTACCAGGATGAGGGTCCAGGGGGGCAGTGTGGCCCTTAACTCTTCAAAATCCTCGGGCCAGCTCTCAGCAGCCAGTGCCGCCAGGTCGGTGTTATCCAGCAGCAGGCACTCCTGGCCTATCCGGAGCCTTAGTATCCGGTGCAGGAAATCAATGGTATAGCCGAGGTCTTCCACCGGGGAGAAGAGCACCCGGTCTATAGTGGGCAGGTACTCAATCTTTAAATTGGCCCAGGTCACTATCCCCATCGTCCCCTGGGCGCCCTGGAGCAGGCGGTAGAAATCCAGGCCCGGCCCCGCGGGCATGGCCCCTTTAGATGGTGAATCGGGGTAGCCGGCGACGCTGGCCGAGCCGGTGCGGAAGATTTCGCCGGTGGGCCAGACCACCTCCATGCTCTGCAGCGGCTCCCCGTAGTCATAGACGGTGTTGGTGATGACCTCCCTTTCCAGGTGGTCGATAACCACCGAGCGCATCGGGTGAGGCGATAGCGGCATCATCAGCCGGAAGCCCTTCTTGGCCAGTGTCTTGGTGGCTTTCTCCCAGGTCACCCCCACCTCCATGCGCACCCGCCGGTTAAACTCGTCAATTTCCAGGATGCGGTTCATTCGGGTCAGGTCAACGATAACACCGCCCTGCTTGGGGATGGCCGCCCCGTGAAAGTGCACCAGGGAGCTGGTCGGCACTACAGGCAGACGGTTTTTGTTGGCCAGCTGGACAACCTTCTGTACCTCTTCGACCGTTTTGGGCTTGACCACATAGTTAGGCACGCCGGCCGGCGCCAGGCTGAAATCTCGGGAATATGTGCTCAGGACTTCGGGGGCATCGGAGAAATTCTCCGTCCCCACTATGTCCCGAAGCTTCGTTTTTACAGTCACGTCTTTAACCTCCTGTCTGGCGAATTGCGCTGGGGCCCCCTTAGGTTATAGAGGCAGAAATCAAGGTCAGGGCCTCAGTCGGTTATTTAGCGATATATCATAATCCACGGAAAAGGCAAGATGACACATACAATTTACCAAACTTGGGTAACCGTTGTCAATTTAAGAAGCTGATATCCCCGGAGGGTAAATTTTACTTTTTCTTCATCTGGCCCAAAAGCCAGGAAACCCACTCCTCAATCCCCTCACCGGTGGTGCAGGAGACGGGGAAGATTTTTACCTTCCGGTTTATCCCCTTGATGGTTTTAGAAAAAGCGTCAACATCAAACTTCAGGTAGGGCAGCAGGTCAATCTTATTGATGAGCACGGCGTCGGCCTGGTGGAACATCAGGGGATACTTGAACGGCTTGTCGTCGCCCTCTGGGGTGCTGGAGATTAAGACCTTTATATCTTCACCGAGGGCAAACTCAGCGGGGCAGACCAGGTTGCCCACGTTCTCGATAAGCAATAAATCAATATCCTTCAAGGGCAAATCGCCCAGTGCGCTGGCGGTCATATTGGCGTCGAGGTGGCACTCCCCTCCGGTATTTATCTGGACCACGGGCACATCCTCTTTGCTTATGGCTTCGGCATCCAGGCTGGAGCTGATGTCACCCTCGACCACTCCCACCCTGGTTTTCCCCTTGAGCCTCTGGATGGTCTGCATAATAACGCTGGTCTTGCCCGCCCCCGGCGAGGCCATCACGTTGACCACGAAGACCTTATTGCTGTCAAAAAGTTGCCGGTTTTTGCCGGCTATCTGGTCGTTAGCCCCCAGGATATCCTTGACTACCTTGATTTCCATCTATTCCACCTCGATGCTTTCTACGAAGAGTTCCTTGCCGCCGATAATCTCCATATTATTACCCTGGCAGTGGGGGCAAGTCCAGTCGAACTCCCCCAACTCGAATTCTTTATGGCAGTTCCGGCACCTGGCCGTGGTCGGAATAACTTTAAAATTAAGAGTCGCCCCCTCCGCCGGCGTCCCCTTGCTCAGGAAATCGAAGTAAAACTGGAGGCACCGCCCCACCACCCCGGTCATCTCCCCGAGAACCAGGTTGATTTTCTCTACTTTCTCAGCCTCCGCCTCCTCGGCCTGCTTGAGGACCAAATCGAGCATACTCTGCGTTATGGCCAGTTCGTGCATGCTAACAAATCCTCGGCAGGAGGTCTCCGACCAGCATATCCACTATTCGGTGCGCCCCCAGAACGGTCTTCATTACCACCCGCCCCGGCGGCCCTGCCGCCACCTCCCCGATAATGACAGAGTCCCTGCCGTACTTATTCTTCTTCATGGCTTTAAGGACTTTATCGGCATCCTCCGGCGGGACGATGGCCACCAGCCTGCCCTCGTTGGCGATATATAGCGGGTCAAAGCCCAGCATCTCGCAGGCGCCCAACACTTCCTCCCGCACCGGAATCCTGGCCTCTTCAATCCTTATACTTACTTTAGACTGATTGGCCAGCTCGTTTAAGGTTGTCGCCAGTCCACCGCGGGTCGGGTCGCGCAGGCAGTTGATATTGCGGCTGGCGCCCAGCATCTCTGCCACCAGACCGCCGAGTGGGGCGCAGTCGCTCTCCAGTTTGGTGGCAAAGCTCAACCCCTCCCGCCGGCTCATCACAGCGATACCGTGGTCGCCGATAGCCCCGCTTAAAATAACCTTATCCCCCGGTTTGGCCTTACCCCCGGAAATATCAACCCCCTCCGGTATCAGCCCCACGCCGGCGGTATTGATAAACAGCTTATCGGCGCTGCCCCGGGGCACCACTTTAGTATCCCCGGTGACAATCTCCACCCCCGCCTCCCCCGCCGCCAACCGCACCGAGTTTACGAC
>JABMRW010000055.1 GCA_013202445.1 Deltaproteobacteria bacterium
CTTCCCATACCCACCCGCCCAAAAAGGTTTCACCTCTTTTCATCTCTTAAACCCCACCCCATTTTTAAATAAGCCATTTGTTACGTAACGAATCCTGCAACACACTAGTGTGACATAGTGTATTAGTTTCCAACTTGACCATTGTGGTATAATTATAATACGTACGGGAACAACAAAAAGGGGCATACGATTATGGAGAAATTAGAAAAAGAGTTTAAATATTACCTTGAACATCAAGATGAACTCGTTAAAAAATACAATGGGAAATATATTGTAATAAAAGACCTTGAAGTCATAGGTGCATATGATTCTGAACTGGAAGCTATTGAAAAGACCACAGAAAAGTATGAGTTAGGTACATTCTTAGTCCAAAAATGCGAGCATGGTAACGAAAGTTACACTCATACCTATAATTCAAGAGTGTTGTTTGCATAAGGATACTCAATGCAAACACGAGTACAAGCGTTTACAAGAACGTATAACCAAAGAGTAAACGTACTAACTTCTAAAGTCCATATTGCGGAGGCAATTAACCCTTCATCCTTCCCCAAACCCCCAAATCCGAAAGACATCGCTGCTAAAGAATTTACTGCCATCTGGGACACTGGAGCAACAAATTCAGTTATCACTCAAAAGGTGATTGATGAATGTGGGCTAAAACCGATTGGTATGGCGAAGGTATTCCATGCCAATGGTGAAAGCTTAACTCCAGTATATTTCGCCAGTGTTTTTCTCCCAGCCAAGGTTGTTGTTCCTCAATTACGGATGAGCAAAGGTATTTTAGTCGGTGATGCTGAAGTACTAATAGGAATGGATATAATAAGTCTAGGTGACTTCGCAATAACTAACAAAGATGGAAAAACAACGTTTTCATTCAGAACCCCATCTGTTGAACGTTTAGACTTTGTAAAACAAGCTCAATCGGTAGCAACTCCGCAGACTTCAAAACCATCGTCCAAAGTCGGGAGAAACGACCCTTGCCCGTGCGGTAGCGGCAAAAAGTATAAAAAGTGCTGCGGTAAATAAAGCCAATACACGAAGCTACTTCTAACTACTAAAAGGGGACACGGGGGGAGAGGTTGATGAAAGACATAAAATTCAATAAAGACGGTCTAATCCCCGCCATCGCCCAGGACGCCGACACCGGAGAAGTCCTAATGCTCGCCTACATGAACGCAGAATCACTCCGCCGTACCCTGGAAAGCGGCCAGGCCTGGTTCTACAGCCGCAGCCGCCGGGAGCTCTGGCACAAAGGTGCCACCTCCGGCAACACCATCACCGTCAGTGAGGTCTGGAAAGACTGCGATAGCGACACCATTCTCATCAAGGGCAAGGCCGCCGGCCCCGTCTGCCACACCGGTAATGCGACCTGCTTCTTCCAGCAGCTCACCCAAAAAGACATAGAACTCTAGAAATTAACATAACGGGGAAACCAAAACAAACCAAAACAAACCAAAACAAACCGCCTCCACCCCATAATTACGATGCACTTAACATAACCAGAAAAACAACTCCCCGAAGCTAGCCACGCCTGAATTGTTTCCCCGGAAAAAGAGGCTTATGTCGCCTCCTCCTGGTCAAGCTCCACCGCCCTGCTCAGCGCGGCCAGGGCAACCTCAAGCTGACTATCATCGGGCTCCCGAGTCGTCAACGATTGCAGCAACAGTCCGGGAGCGGCTATCACCCTGACGACGGGGTTGTCGGCGTGATTGGCGCTAAAGTAGATAACCTCATAACCCAGGCCGGCAATAACCGGAATAAGCAGTATCCGCGATAAAATCAGCAGCCCCAACCCCGGCAAACCGACCAGGGCAAAAACTATAATAGCTATAATCAGCACGACAAACAGAAAACTGGTGCCGCAGCGACGGTGGGCGGTACTGTATTTCTTGACGGCTTCTATCTCTAGAGGGACGCCGGCTTCGTAGGCATTTATCGACTTGTGCTCAGCACCATGATAAGCGAAATACCGCTTGATATCGGGCACCATAGAGATTAAGCTCAGGTAAATAACGAAAATAGCCACCCGGATTAAGCCCTCCACCAGACTAAAGACAAGGGCTGAGGTGATATAGGGTTTAATAAGGTTGGCCAGGAAAAGGGGGGCCATAAAGAAGAGGACAACCGCCACCGCCATCGAAACGGCTAACAGCAGCCAGACGAACCACCCGGAAATCTCCGCCTCTTCCTCCTCCAGAGAGACATTAGCCGAATAAAGCAGGCTCCTGATACCCAGAACCAGGGCCTCAATCAGAACAATAACGCCACGGATTAAGGGAGTTCGCCTCAACCGGCCAGAATAGAAACCCGCCAGCAGCTGGGTATCCAAAGCCAGCCCGCCACCGGGGCGGCGCACGGCGGTAACCATTGCCTTCTGCCCGCGCATCATCACCCCCTCCATAACCGCCTGACCGCCATAAAAAAATTTCTTAGCCATAATAAAAAAGGAGCGGCTTACCAGCCCGCTCCTCCCCCGTCAAAATATTAGTCTAACCCTCCAACTTATAGCGCCGCTTAAATCGCTCCACTCGCCCCAGAGTATCCACCACCCGCTGCTCACCGGTGTAAAAGGGGTGGCATTTACTGCACAACTCAACCTTTAACACCTTCTTGATAGAGCCGGTGGTAAAGGTATTGCCGCAGGCACAGATTATCTTGGCATCAGTATAATACTCGGGGTGAATCTTGGGCTTCATAACATTTAGTTAGCGTATACGCTAACCTTCCTCCTGTCGTTGCTGGTGGGCTCAAATTTAACCACGCCGTCAATAAGGGCGTAAATGGTATAGTCCTTGCCCACGCCGACGTTATCGCCGGGGTGAATCCGGGTGCCCCTTTGCCGAACTATGATAGTCCCGGCCTGGACACGCTGACCGGCGTATATCTTGACGCCCAGCCGTTTTGCCTTGCTATCCCGACCCAGACGACTGGTGCCGCCACCTTTCTTATGCGCCACTTTCCGTCACCTCTTTCTTGCGCCGTGTCGTCTTTTTGACCGGCTTAGCCTCGGCTACCCCCGGTCTAACTATCTTATCAATAACCAGCCTCGTATACTGCTGACGATGCCCCGTCTTCTTGCGGTAACGCACCTTGGGCTTATACTTAAAAACGATAACCTTCTTACCTTTGCCTGACCCTTTAGAGGTGGCAACTACCTTGGCCCCATCAACGGTAGGCATACCGATGGTTACCTGGTCACCGTCAGCGATGAGTAATACCTTATCCAGTTCCACGGTATTACCCTCGGCCACATCCAGGCGCTCCACATCTATAGTCTGACCAGGGTTTACCCGGTACTGCTTTCCCCCGGTCTTAATAATAGCGTAAATTTTTAGACCTCCCAAACAGGCTATTGTAGCAATTGCTCTGGCTAGGTGTCAAGCGCCAGCTTCTACCACAGTCCTCTTACCTTTGCCTTTAGCTCATTAAGACTACAATCAGTATCTATAATCACGTCGGCATGCCTGGCTCGCTCTTCAGAGGATAGCTGGGAGCGGATACGAGCCAGGGTCTGCTCTTCAGACATCCCACTCCTTTCTTTCAGCCGCTTGAGCACCGTGGCCTCGGGGGCTACGGTAATCCAGACCTCATCTACCTCGTCCGCCAGTGAAGGTCCACCAACCTCCAGCAGGAGAGGGACTTCCAGCACCAACAAGCCTGCTCCCTGCCGCCGATATTCCTCAATCTCAGCCTTCACCCAGGCATGTATCCGGGGGTGCATTATCCTGTTGAGCCGGGCTCTAGCCCCGGGGTTGGCAAAGACTATTTCCCCTAGCTTGTTGCGGTCGACCTCGCCTTGCGGGGTTAGAATCTGCCGGCCAAAGGCGGCCACCACCTCCCGCCAGGCATCGGTATCAGGCTTAAATACCTTATGCCCGACCTTATCGGTGTCAATGACGGCTGCTCCCAGCTCCTTAAGGAACCGGGAAACGGTGCTCTTACCGCTACCTATGCCGCCGCTAAGACCAATGACCTTCATCCCACCAAGTCTAGCTTTTGGCAGCTAGACAGTCAAGGGATTTTTTTTCTGTAACTATGGGGTGTGATTGACTTCAGTTGAGTGATATAATTAGACAAAGGAGCATTATGCACCAGGCAATGCTCTATGAGAAGCTGCCGAACTCCAGGGTGAGGTGCGGCACCTGCCAGTGGCGCTGCAATATAGTTCCAGGTAAATTTGGCGTCTGCCGGGTCTATCAGAACCGGGACGGCACCCTGTATAACCTAAACTACGCCAGGGCGTCGTCGGTAGCCGTCGACCCTATTGAAAAGAAACCGCTATTCCACCTTTTCCCCGGCAGCCTGGCTTTCTCTATAGGAGGCTGGGGCTGCAACTTCCACTGCCAGGACTGCCAGAACTGGGAAATCTCCTGCCCGGTAGATAACAAGCCCTGGCTTAATTCCCAGGAAGTTCCGCCCCAGACAGCCGTGGAACTTGCCATAGAGCACAACTGCCAGGGCATCGCTTGGACATACAACGAGCCCGGCATCTGGTTTGAATACACCCTGGACTCGGCCAAGCTGGCTAAAGAGAATAACCTTTATACCGTCTACGTGACCAATGGCTATCTCACCCCTGAGGCGCTGGATACCATCGGGCCTTACCTTGATGCCTGGCGGGTTGATATCAAGGGCTTCACCGACTCCCTCTACCAAAAGCTGGCTAAAATACACCACTGGCGAGGGATACTTGAGGTTGCCCAGCGGGCTAAGGCTAAGTGGAATATGCACGTTGAGGTGGTAACCAACATCATACCCACCATGAATGACGATGACTATCAACTGAACGGAATAGCCAGCTGGATAAGAGACGAGTTGGGAGAACTGACCCCGTGGCATGTGACCCGCTTTTACCCCCACCATAATATGACGGCCTTACCCCCAACCCCCGTATCCACCCTGGAGCACGCCTGTGAGATTGGCAAAAAGGCCGGGCTTAAGTTCGTCTATGCCGGCAATGTTCCCGGCCACAGCAGTGAAAGCACTATCTGCTATAACTGCAGTAATATCATTGTGCAGCGCCTCGGCTACCAGACCGAGGTAGTCGGGCTGGAGGGTTCAAAATGCAAGTTTTGCGGGGCGGAGCTTAACTTCAGGACAGGCAGCCCGAAGGGGAGTAGAAAATGATAAGGAACGCCGTCGCCGCCGGAAGGTACTATCCCGGCTCGGCTTCCGAGATACGGGAAATGATGGAAGTGCTGGTTGATAAGACCGCGAAAAAAGAGGCGGCAATCGGCCTGCTCATGCCCCATGCCGGATATCCCTATTCCGGGCCGGTAGCCGGGGCCACCATCTCCAGAGTCAAGTTCAAGGATACCTTTATCATCATGGGACCCAGCCACACCGGCCTGGGCAAGCCGTTCAGCATTATGACCGAAGGAAAGTGGCAAACACCGCTGGGCGAGGTGGAAATCGACTCGGCACTGGGCAAAAAGCTCTTAGCCACCTCCGATTACCTGCAGGAGGATGAAACGGCCCATCTCCACGAGCACGCCGTTGAGGTCCAGATTCCGTTTCTGCAGTATCTAAAGCCGGACATCAAGATAGTGCCCATCATCCTCGGCTACGCCCCCGCTGATACATATAAAGAAATCGGCAGGGATATAGCTACGGCGATTAAGGAGTCTAATGGGAAAGCGGTGATTATCGCCAGCGGTGATATGACCCACTACGAGCCGCAGGAAATCGCCGAGGAGAAGGACAATCAGGCCATCAAGGCTATGCTGAAACTAGATGAGGACGAGCTGACCCGAAGGTACGAGGAGCTGGATATATCAATGTGCGCCTACGGGCCGGCGGTCTGCCTTATCTCGGCGGCTAAGGAACTGGGGGCAACGAGGGCGGAACTGGTCAAATACCAGACCAGCGGCGATGCCACCGGCGATTACTCCAGCGTGGTGGGCTACGCC
>JABMRW010000056.1 GCA_013202445.1 Deltaproteobacteria bacterium
TTAAGCATCTGCCACGGTATCATCACCCAGCACAAAGGCAGGATATACGCCCAGAGCGAATCAGGCAAGGGGGCTACCTTCGTTATCGAATTACCCATAGTGGCCGAGCCCGCCCAGGCGGACAAAGCCACAGAAACCCAAAAAGAGCCGCAGAAGCCCCGGGGGGCCAAGATACTGGTGGTAGATGATGAGGAGGCCATTCTCACTTTTCTCCGCCGCCTGCTAACCGAATGGGGACACAGCGTAGAAACGATAAACACAGCCGATGCCGCCCTGGAAAGGCTCAAGACGGAAAGGTACAGCCTTATCCTGCTGGACATTAAGCTGCCGGGCATGAGCGGCATTGAGCTATACCACCACATTGAAGAAATAGCCCCGGCGCTGACACGGAGGGTAATGTTCATTACCGGAGACATCATGGAAGGCACAACCCGCGATTTTCTGGAGAAAGCCGGGGTTCCGCATATCACCAAACCCCTTGATATTGAAGTGCTGAAGAAGATGATAAACAGTGCCCTGAACCAGACACAGGTAGCGGCAAAAGCTTCAGGGTGAGTAGCGAAATGGTTAAGAGCGCAACCAAGATTAAGAACACAGAAGAAGAAGAAAAGGAAGAGCTGATCCACTCCCTGGAAATCAAGGTGCAGGAATTTACCATCCTCCACCAGATAGCCCAGACCGGCACCGAGATGCTGGCCTTGGAGCAGGTCTTAAACAACGCCCTGGAAAAGGTAATGCGGTTAATGGCGATAGAGAGCGGTGCGATACTGCTGGCCAACGAGCAAAAGGGGGAGGTAAGCGCCGTTGCCCGCGGCGAGGTATCAACCAGATTCCTTGATAAGCTAAAGGAGCTGCCCTCAAGCAACAGCATCACCGGCCGGCTGATTTTATCCGGCATGCCGGTGGTAATAGAGAATACTACCAAATACCCCCATCTGGCGGATAGCCTGGTGAGGGAGGAGGGGCTAAAGTCCATCGCCGCTGTTCCCCTGCGGTCAAGCGGCCGGGTCATCGGCACCCTTATTGTGGCCAGCCGCCAGCTGCACAGCTTCAACTCAGGGGAAATCCACCTGCTCAACACCATCGGCGAAGGACTGGGCCCGGCCCTCAAAAACGCCGAACTCTATGAGGCGCTGCGGGGGAAAAACAACCAGCTGGACGAGCAGAACCAGGAACTGCGTCGACAACAGCAGAAACTCCTTGAAAAATCCAGAGAGGTAGAACAAGCCAGCCGGCTCAAGTCAGAATTCCTGGCCAACATGTCCCACGAGCTACGCACCCCGCTCAATGTTATTATCGGCTTCTCCGAACTCATGCTGGACCAGGTGCTGGGACCGGTGAACAAGAAGCAGCAGCAGTCCCTTCAGGACATTCTGAGCAGCGGCCGCCACCTGCTGGGCTTAATCGACCAGGTCCTCGACCTCTCCAAGATAGAATCGGGCCGGACGGAACTCAAGCTGGCCGAGGTAGCCCTACCCGAGGTAATAGAGTCGTTAAAAAACACCATGCTGCCCATACTTAAACCGAGGCGGCAGGCCCTTAATGTCAGCATAGAAGAAGGTCTGCCCACAATCAGCGCCGATAAATCCAAACTAAGGCAGGTGTTCTTCAACCTGCTCAGCAACTCGTCCCGCTTCACCCCGGAGGGGGGCAGAATTGAGATTAAAGCGGTAAGCAACGGCACTCACTGCCATATCAGCGTAACCGACAACGGCATCGGCATCAAGAAGGAAGACCAGGAAAGAATTTTTGAACCCTTCTGCCAGCTGGGCAACACCACTGCCCGGGGCAGCAGCGGCACCGGGCTGGGGCTGGTAGTGGCTAAACAAATCGTGGAAAAGCACGGCGGGCGAGTCTGGGTAGAGAGCGAATACGGAAAAGGGAGCCGGTTCAGCTTTACCCTCCCCCTGTTCTCTAAGAAAGGTAAATAGCCATGCAGCATAAGGTACTGATTGTAGAAGACAACCCCATGAATATGAGATTGATTGAAATGATTCTCAAGTCAGACGACTATCTACTGCTCAAGGCAACCGATGGGGAAGAGGCACTGGCTATCGCCGCTATAGACCACCCCGACCTCGTCTTAATGGACATCCGGCTGCCCAAGATTAACGGCCTGGAAGTGGCCAAAAGGCTAAAACAAAACGCGCAGCTCAGCCATATCCCCATCATCGCCCTCACCGCCCACGCCATGAAAGGCGACATGGAAAAAGCCATTGAAGCCGGCTGTGACAGCTACGTATCCAAGCCTATTGATACCCGGCAACTACCCAAGATGGTGGCCGATATGTTATCAGCGCATCAGCGGAAATAAACTAAAATCAGGCCTAGATAAAATTGCCCTTCTTCAGTGCCTCCCGGAGGTAGCCGATAAACTCCTCCGCCTTCTCTTTAGGCGGCTTGGTGGACAGGCTAACACCGACAAAGAGAACAGCGCAGACGATAAATCCCCACGTCCCCGGCCACCAGCCCAGAGGCCTCTCGCCCGTAAGCTGGAAAACCAGCACCAATACGGCACCGGCGATACAGCTCACCATGGCGCCCAGCGCCGTGGCCCGCTTCCAGAAGAAGGCGCCGAAGATAGTCGGCACCGCCATCAGCAGACCGGCCGAAGCCGCCGAGGAAAGAGGAGCAATCATAAGATTTAAGCCTCCCTCCGGCTGCTCGGTAACCCACCAGGCAAAAAGGAAAGCGATAATGGCCATAATGGGGATAACCCACTGCCCCACCCTCAGCTCCCCCTTCTCCGAAACCTTGCGGTTGATCAGCCCCTTGTGGATATCGCGCGCCCACACCGAAGACAGGGTAAGCAGGATGGAATCAATGGTGGAGATAGCGGCGGCGGTAATACCAATCATGACCACTATAGCCAGACCGGTAGGTATCATGGTCAGAGACAGCAGCTTGGGCGTGGCCAGGTCGGCATTCTCCAGCCCGGGCACCAGCAGGTGAGCGCCAAAACCCCATAGTACCGATATCAGGGTATAGATAAAACCAAAGATAAGAAAACCGCCCAGCATCTGCTTCATGGCGGTAACCGACTTGGGGATAAAGAGCCGCTGGCTCACCTGAGGATTTGATATTAAGAAGAAGAGCCAGGGCAGAGCCAGGCCTATAAACATGTTGATGTTCCAGGCCCCACCGGCCGCCGGTACGGTCAGCAGCCCCGGCGATGCCGCCTCCAGCTTACTAAAGAAGGCACCAAAGCCGCCCAGTGCCGCAATGACAACCCCCAGCACCGCCGCCGAGGTGACAATCATAATCAGCGCCTGGAAGGCGTCGGTCCAGGCAACCGAGCGCAGGCCGGCAATGCTCGACCAGGCGATAGCGCAGACCACGGCGATGATAATACCGGCCACCACCGGTATCGCCCCCCCGCTAACCCCGTTCATCAGGTAGCCCACGCCCATCAGCTGCACAGCGCCGTAGGGAACCAGAAAGACGAGGGCTAATATGGCGGCGGTTGCCCCCACCCCCCTATTCTGGTAGCGGTCGCTCAAAAGCTCCATCGGCGAAACATAGCCGTACTTTCTGCCCACCAGCCAGAAACGGGGCAGGAAAAAGACCATCATAAACATGCCGCAGAGATAGGTCAGCTCAAAGCCCAGGGCGCCGACGCCGGTGAAATAGGTCAAACCGACCAGCCCCACCATCATAAAGGCGCTGTAGGTGGTAGCGCTATAGCTCAGCGCCGAAACAAAGCCGCCCACCCGGCGGTTGGCCAGGAAAAACTCGCTCACCCCCACCCCCAGCCGCCGCCGGGCCATCAGGGCGATACCCAGCCCCACGGCGATATAGACGGCAATGCCGAACCAGACCCAGAAGGTAGCGCTCATTCCTCCACCCCCCTCCACTTCAATAAGACGATAAAGGCGCTGATGATAGCCGCCGCCGCCCAGATTGTCCAAAACAAAAAGGCACCGCTCATCTTTTCTACACTGGTAAGGACATACCAGGGAATGGCGATATCCAGCGCCAGCAGAAAGGCAAACCAGGTCCAGCCCCAGGCCGATTTAGTCATCTTAAGCAACTCCCCGCTAAATATTTAACCGCCATTTTACCACAAATGGCTGGTGGCGTCACCATTTTTGAGGTGCAAAGTGATAATCCGCCGTAAAACGGCGCTAAAGAAATGTAAGAGAAAAGGAAAAAGACCGCCGCCCGGCTACTTGCCTCTAATGGATACAATCATTGCCCCCGGACCACCGTGCACCCCAAGTCCCGACCCTACCCTGGCCATCCTTATCTTTTCCTTGTCAAACACGGGACCGATACGCTCAGCCAGAGCCTGCGCTTCGTCGGGAGTGGTGTTGTAGACAACAGCCAGATCCTGAATATCTCCCGCATTTTTGACATACTCAAACAGCTTATCCATACCCTTAGCCCGATTGCGGGCCTGTCCCACCGGCACCAGCTCTCCATCCTTTATAGTAAGCATGGGCTTTACCTTCAATACTGAGCCCAGCAGTGCCTTCGCCTTACCGATACGCCCACCCCTCTTGAGATATTCCAGGGTATCTAGCAGGAAAAACAAATATGTTTTAGGAATGGCCTGTTTTACCCATTCCACAATCTTGTCCATGCTCTCCCCGGCTTTAGCCATCTGCGCGGCAGCTATAGCTGTCAAGCCCACACTCATGCTCAGTGTCTCTGAATCAACCACCTCAACAGGGCATCCCGTCTCCAGCATATCCCTAGCCATCAGTGCTGAATTACAGGTGCCGCTCAGTTTACCGGAGATATGGATGGAAACAATGCCGTCGGCGTCTGCTGACAGCTTCTGGTAGACCTCAAGAAAGTCCTGTGGTCCGGGCTGAGTAGTGCTGGGGTGGACAGAGTCATGTGTCAGCCTCTCATAAAACTCATCCGCGCTGATACTCACCCCGTCACGGTAGACCTCTCCGCCAAAACGCACATACAGGGGCACCACGGTAATCCCCATCTCCTTAGCCAGCTCTTCAGGCAGGTCGGCGCCGCTATCGGTAACTATTTTTACCGGCATAATTCCCCCTTAAATTAATTGCCCGTCCGGGCTAATTGATGCATTATAATAGAGTCCCCACCCACCCTGTCAACTACTTGTAATTCCAGGCATGTAAATATACGGAGAAAAAATGACCGCCGGCTGACTATGCTTTTCTAATGGCTACAAGCATTGCCCCTGGACCAGCGTGCGCCCCAAGTCCTGGCCCTACCCTGGCTATCCTTATCTTTTCCCTGTCAAATACGGAACCGATACGCTCAGCCAGAGCCTGCGCTTCATCAGGTGTAGTGTTATACACAACAGCCAGATCCTGAATATCGGCTACCTCTTTGGCAAAGTCAAACAGCTTATCCATACCCTTAGCCCGGGTGCGGGCCTGACCCGCCGGCACCAGTTCTCCATCTTTCACAGTAAGCATCGGCTTTAAGTTCAATACTGAGCCCAGCAGTGCCTTGGCCTTACCGATACGCCCACCCCTTCTGAGGTATTCCAGGGTATCCAGAAGGAAAAGCATAGATGATTCAGGCATGGCCTTTTTCACCTCGGCCACAATCTTGTCCATACTTTCCCCGGCTTTAGCCATCTGCGCGGCGGCTATAGCCATCAAGCCCACACTCATGCTCAGTGTCTCTGAATCAACCACCTCAACAGGGCATCCCGTCTCCAGCATATCCCTGGCCATCAGCGCTGAATTATAGGTACCGCTTAGTTTACTGGTGATATGTATGGAAACAATGCCGTCGGCCCCCTCTGATGACAGCTTCTGGTAGACCTCAAGAAAATCCTGTGGTCCGGGCTGAGTAGTATTGGGGTGGACAGGGTCATGTGTCAACCTCTCATAAAACTCATCCTCGCTGATGCTCACCCGGTCGCGGTAGACCTCTTCGCCAAAACGCACATATACGGGCACCACGGCAATCCCCAGCTCCTCAGCCAGTTCCCTGGGCAGGTCGGCGGCGCTATCGGTAACTATCTTTACCGGCATAATTCCCCCTAAAATTAATTGCCCTTGATGGGCTAATTGATGCATTATAATGGAGTCCTCGTTTAGCCTGTCAATTCCTATTTAGTCTAGGTATGTGTTAAAATACGCCTTGAAGAGATGACGGCTGTTCTATCCCGGCAGGAAATCCAGCGGCTACTCAAGAAAAAGCCGCCCCTGATCGAAGGTTGCGTTGATAT
Organism: Deltaproteobacteria bacterium; assembly: GCA_013202445.1. Lineage (GTDB taxonomy): Bacteria > Chloroflexota > Dehalococcoidia > Dehalococcoidales > BS750m-G39 > JABMRW01. The sequence continues at coordinate 6,167 of JABMRW010000056.1, forward strand.
AGAAAAGCAGCTGCAGCCCAACGGCATTGACCTTACCCTGCGTGATATAGCGCTCTTGCAGTCACCGGGACGGATAGCGGTGGAAGACAGTCAGAGGCTGGTTTCGGAGCTAGCGCCGCTGGTCTTTGACGGGCAGGGCTTTATCGACCTCATCCCCAGCGCCTATATCATCACCTACAACGAAATTGTCCACCTGCCCGATAATATCATGGCATTGGGCAGGCCCCGCTCCAGCCTGCTCCGCTGTGGCGTCACGTTAAGCACGGCGGTATGGGATGCCGGCTATTCCGGCCGCTCCCAATCCCTGATGGTGGTCTATAATTCACAGGGGTTTCGCCTGCAGCAGAACAGCAGAGTCGCCCAGCTTATCTTTATGCAGTTGAGCCAAAAGACAAAAGGCTACCAGGGTGCTTATCAGGGGGAAAACATAGAGTAGTTTTTTATGGGGAAACCCCCACCCCCAATTTTATCTCTTCCCACCCACCACCCTTTAAGGAAAAGGGGGGCTTCGCCCCCCTTCAACCCCCTAAATTCAGGGCTCCGCCCCCTCTTAAACACCCCCCTTTCTTTATATTCGCCCCCCAAAGTTTTAAAAGCGGATACGGGGACCCCGAAAAAACAAAGTTTTTTTGGGGCAAAAACACCCCTGATTGCGCGCTTCGTCCCCCTCTAATCCCCATTAAAAGTTAAGGCTTCGCCTCCCCTTTTCCCCCCACCCAAAATAAAATAAACAGGTCTCATCCCCCCAAGTGAGAGAGGCGAAACCTCTGTAGGGCGGGTGGGTGGGACGCAGAACACTGGTTAAACAAGGAGGGGATGGGAGTGGAAAGCCCCCCAATAAAGCAAGAAATTAGAAGCGCAGCTTATGAGGGCGGGAGGGTGGGAAATAAGAGAACTGTTAAAAAGGAGGGGTGCGGGGCACAACCCAAAGAAGTTTTAGAAGCGAAGCCTCTGAGGGCGGGAGGGTGGGAAAGAAAAAGTTAGGTTAAAAACGGGGGAGGGGAGGAAAAAAATTGCTTGGCTTGTATCTAAACTACCAGGCTTAAAGCCCCCGGCACCACCCGGAAAGAGGCCGGGCACTCCCCCAGCGACTCTCCGTCGGCATAGACCAGCATCGGCTCGGAGGATTCAATAGAGATATTACTTCCCTTTTTCACAGTGACCTTGGGATGATTTATGTGCGTCCCCTTATATATCGTGGGAAACTCCTTTAGCAGCTCCAGCTTACCCATATCACCGATAATGACCACATCCAGCAGGCTATCGCATAGCTCGGCATCAGGGGCAATATGCATACCGCCGCCGAAGTAGCCGCCGTTGGCCACAGCCATATTCAGCACCCGGTAGTTCTCCACCTCGTCCCCCACCCTCACCACCACCGGCTTATTCTTATAGCTTATCAGCGTCCTCAGCATCCCGGCCACATAGGGAATAGTGCCGCCAAAGAACTTGGGCAGGCGCTCTGTTTCCCTGACAATAGCGGCGTCAAAGCCTACGCCGGCGGCATTAATGAAATATCGCTCCAGGGTCTGCCCTTTACTCTGGTACTCAACCACGCCGACGTCAATAGACAGCCTCCGGGAACCGGTAAGGGCGGAGCAGGCGGTAGTGTAATCACGGGAGATACCAACCGAGCGGATAAAATCGCTGCCGGTGCCGGTGCTAACGATACCTAGCTCCGTGGTGGAAGCGTTGGTGGAACGGAGTATACCGTTGGCCACCTCGTTCACCGTGCCGTCCCCACCCACCGCCACCAGGTAGCGGTAACCATTGCTGGCGGCCAGGCGGGCCAGCTCTATAGCATGTCCCACGCCCTCGGTATACTCAAAGTCAAAGGGGAGACCGATGCGGTTCAGCAGCTTGCTGATTATAAGCCACTTGCGGCGGGTGGAAAAAGCTCCAGCCGCCGGATTTACGATTACCTTGGCGGGCAGCACTGACATCGCCCATATATTCCACCAATTTTAGCCCGATGTCAAGTGTGTAGTCAGTCTAGGTAGCCTATCTGGTCGGGTGGTCTTTCTCTTACATCGAACTTTATGCCCGCCTCCAGGAACAGCTCATGAAACGAGTCATCGTTGTACTTACCAAAGCTGACGAAGCGGTCTATCTTAGCGTTGACCAGCATCTTGGCGCAGAGTATGCAGGGGGTATGGGTGCAGTAGATGGTACTCCCCTCCAGGCTGACGCCGTGTAAACCGGCCTGCACGATTACATTCTGCTCGGCGTGGATGCCACGGCAGATTTCGTGCCTCTCCCCGGAGGGTATGTTCTTCTCATCCCTCAGGCAGCCAAGCTCAAGGCAGTCTCTAAGCCCGGCGGCAGCGCCGTTATAGCCGGTAGCCAGTATGTGTTTATTCTTTACCGCCACCGCCCCCACGTGGTGCCGGCGGCAGGTGGAGCGCTCGGCCACCACCGAAGCTATCTTCAGGAAATATTCGTCAATATCAGGTCGGGTCACTTTTTCCATCTTAATTTAGCGGCAATCCTGGCCGCTTCTTTTTTAAGGTCCTCCAGAGAGGACTCGTTGATAATGGTGAAATCGGCCATGGCGATTGGCCCGCCCTTGGCGATATTCTCTATCTCGGACCTGTCCCGGCTGGCCGCCTCCTCCGGGGTCAGGCTCCGGCTCGCCCGGCTGGCCAGTCTGGCGTACCTTGTCCTGGGCGATGACCACACCGCCACCAGGTAAAAACTATCCGTATAGCATGACTTAAGGCAGTTATATTCCTCCCAGGAATAGAGCCCGTCAATGACCGCGTCAGAGCTTTTCAGGGCATGCTCAATCCGGGGCTGGTTTAGTTCGGCGTATACGGCTGGCCCCTGCTCCCTCCGGAGCAACTCCCGGACCTGGCGCTCACTGGCCTCACTCGGCTTCAAGCCCCGCCGCTTCATCTCCCCATCGGTCAGGTCGCCGAACCTGATTACGGTAAAGCCTTCCTGCTCAAATACTTTAGAAACCTCTGACTTACCGGCGCCGGTCATGCCCACAATTGATACGACTTTCACGGGGTTTATTATAAGGGAAAAGGCTGATAAATCATAGTGCCAATCGGCTGGAATTTCTTATATTATTTAAGGAAACCCTATCCCCTTTGTCCCCTTCCCCTTGCCAAGGGGAAGGGGAATTAATTCTATAGAAGAGGGGGCTAACGCCCCCTCTTAAACACCCCTTTTCCCCCCACCCAAAATAAAAAATATACCTCAA
>JABMRW010000057.1 GCA_013202445.1 Deltaproteobacteria bacterium
GGGTAAGATACAGGGGGTGAGGTTGATAAATAAAAGTAAAAGGACTTGACAAACGGCTAATTTCTGTTATAACAGTTGTAAGTGTTGACATTCATGGTATAATCAACCAGACAATTTGGCGAAAAACGCTTAAATTAAGGAGGCGAAATGAAGAAAGCGGTTAAAATAGTTGGTTTCTTAATAATTATCGCTCTACTTGTGGTGCCGCTGACGGCTTGCCCCACAGGGCAGGGAGCAACCGGACCAGCCGGGCCAGCCGGAGCCCAGGGCGAGAAGGGTGAGCGCGGACCTATGGGGCCGCCAGGCCAAGATGGAGCCAGGGGACTACCAGGACCAGCCGGGCCAGCGGGACCAGCGGGACCAGCCGGTGACGGCGCTGACGTGCCACTGGGTGCCCAGATAGTGGTTGGCGAGCAGCTAGTGGTTGTAACCGGCGTGACTCCGATAATGGGAACTGTAGGCATTACCGGCCTCACAGGCACGGTAGTGACGAGTGTGTCTCCGACAACGGGAACTTCAGCTGTCACCGGCAGCACGGGCACGGTAGTGACGGGAGTGACTCCGTCAGAGACAGCTGTAACTGGCACATATTTATTGGCAGGTGACGTAACGTTAAGCGAAACAGTAGTCACCAACGTAGCTGTGACACCGGCAACTTCACCTGTCACCGGCACCACAGGCACGGTAGTCACCAACGTAGCTGCGACAGCGGGATCTTCAGCTGTCACCGGCACCACAGGCACGGTAGTGACGGGTGTCACGTTCACAACAACTACCACCTTTGATACCATCTGGGAGGCTGACATCGGGCAGGCTGTGGTAATAAAAGGGGCTGGCTTTGACAATGCCGTGGGCGAGACAGTAACCATTAGCATCTGCGAAGACGACCTCTACTGGACGGAGGCAACAGTTAACGCCTGCGGAGCCTTTGAGATTGACACGACAGTGCCATCAGGTGCAGACCTCGGGCAGGTTAGCGTAAGAGCCTGGGTTAATGCCAATGTAGATGAGGATGAGGTTGTTGCCGGCTATCTGATGGCTAGCTGGCCACTGTACATCCTTCTTGTTAGATAGCACCGCCAACACCCAGGTAACCAGGGAGGGGCCCAAGGTAAATACGGTTAATTTGCCCGCCCCGGGGAAGGGGCGGGGCGAGATATGATTTGGGGCTTGACAAACGGCGAACTTGTGATATAATAGTTAGCGAGCGTTTACAGCCACGCTATGGGTGTAGTGTGGATAAAATTGTAATTTTTAAAGGTAAAAGGGGGTGGTTATATTAGGAAAAGACTAAACGGGAAAATCTTGAGGATATCTTGAATATTTAGGAGGCGAAATGAAGAAAGCAGGCAAGATAATTGCCTTTTTGATAATTATTGCTTTGATTGTGGTGCCTTTAACCGCTTGCCCAGGACCACAGGGAGATCCCGGGCCAGCCGGACCAGGCGGAGCCCAGGGTGAAAAGGGTGAGCGCGGACCTATGGGACCGCCAGGCTCAGATGGAGCCAGGGGACTGATAGGACCTGAGGGACCAGCCGGACCAGCCGGACCAGCCGGATCAGCGGGTGACAGCGCTGCCGCTGGAGCCAGTTTAATGGTTCTCGGGTGGGTAAGCGGCGAGATGGCTTACCCCATCTCCTGGGATGTCGGCCTCGGCGGATGGGTATTCGGTTACGAGGACTTCTCCTTCGGTTACGCTGCCCTTTTGGTTGACCTTGATGGCTACTATACAGTCGCGGGCTCCGGCTTCCCGCCAAATGAGTACGTGACGGTAACTTTCTGTGAGGATAATTACTACTGGTTTGAAGCGTACGCCAATGACTGCGGCGCCTTTTACTACGACACATACATACCGTCCGACTTTGGCTACGGGAACTATGATTACCAGATGATGTCGATTAAAGCCTGGGTTGACGCCGAGGTAGATGAGGGTGACTGGACGGTTACTGAAGGCGAGCTGTACGCTAGCTACCCGTTGTACTTCGACGATTCTGATTAGGTAACCATTAGAAGTTTTACAACTGGCAAAGTTGTGATATATAACTTTAAAAGGAGGTGATGCCATGGTGAAAGCCCGAGGGCAGTTAAGCCCGAGGGAGAGGAACCTAACTTCGAGAAATACTATAACCTTGTCTCCATAAAAGGGTAATTTGACCCTTTGTGGGGAACAACATAAGGAGGATAAATTAAAGGTCTATGAAGACAAAACTTTTAAAACTAATGGGCGTGGCCCTGACACTGGTACTGTTAGCCAGCCTTACGGTTGGCCTGGCAGGCGCCCCGGCTGGAGCGGTCACAAGCAACCTGAAGTTTACCAAGCTTGACCTGCCCAAGGTTGAGGTCTGGAATAACGAATCCACCTTTGCCGCTGCCGAGGGCGATTTCTGGGTAACGCCGAATACTGACGTGGGGCCGATAGCCATAACCCCTGAGGGCGATGTGCTATTCGCGGCGGTCTATCCGGACGACGGCAGCTTCTACGAAGTGCTGAAGTCCCTGGATGGCGGCTACTCCTGGACAGTCACCGGTTTCAACGCTGCGTCTGACGGCTCTCTCATAGTGGACATAGTGACCTCGCCGGAGTACGGCGATGACACCATCGTCTGCGTCGCCACCCAAGCCTTTGTCTACATCTCGGATGACAGCGGCAAGAACTTCGTCGCGCTGGCTAACCTCTGGGGCGGCATTATTACCGACATAGACGTCACCGTTAGCGATGACGGCGACCTGGCAATAATGGTCGCCACCACCGCCGGCGATGTCTGGGTGAAGAAAGGGCTGCTGGCCTGGCAGGCACAGGGGCTTCCGGCCGTTGCTCCCCCCGTTGGTGCCCCGCTGGCTGCCGACTTCCTGCCTACCTTCGCCACTGACGGCAATATCGGCATCTGCGCCATATGCACCACCCCCGACCCTGATGGTGTCGGACCACTCACAGGCACGACCACGATGGCGTTCACATTCAACGACATCAATCTCGGCGGCGGCTGGGGGACCAGCGGCATTGCCAACGCCCCCTTCACCAATGCCTCCGGGGCTGATTTCGGCTCGGTATTTGCCAGGACTGCCTTCCCCGACGACTTTGACGCCTTCGGCATCGGCAACAACGTCTGCTTCGCGGGCATAACCACCGTTTTTGGAGCAACAAGCCTGCCTGAGACTGACGGCAGCGATGCCTACAAGGTAATCCTCAAGCAGGCGGGGACCTCCTCGGCGGTAGACCTTGATGTGAGGGGGGTAATCACCACCCTGCTGCCAACGGCAACGGCAGTTACCAGCATCGATGTCTGCGGTTCGGCTGAGGAAGCCACCATACTGGTGGGCACCGACGCCTGCAACCTGACCGATACGCCGACTTACTGGTTCACCTATCACAGTGAGGACAGCGGCGAGAACTGGATGTTCTCCTTCAAGCAGCCAACCGGCGGAGATGAGGAAACCCCTAACCTGGAATACGAAGATGCCAGGACCCAGGTGCTGATGGTGCCCGACTTCTGCGTTCGCCCCACCGCCTACGCGGCTACCCGTGACTCAGCTGACGATGTTGGTTCTATCGGCACCAGCGCCTTCCAGCGCACCATCAACGGCGCAGATTCCTGGAACCAGATAAGCTGCATTGACTACGCCCGGGTGACTGCCGACTACTGGATCACCCTGTACGGCTTCTCGGCTGCCGGCTTCAACGCCTCCAGCAGGCTGCGCATGATTACCGAGTCTAACGGTAATCATGGCTTCCTATGGCAGAGGACAGGCGGCAAGCACTGGGAGGGAATCCTCTCCTATGCTGTCCCCGGCGTGACCGACAACCTCTTCCAGATAGTCACGCTTAAGGACGGCAGCGCCCTGTTCGTCGTTGACCGGAACAATTCATGCATGTGGCGTTCTACTGACGGCGGCGTTACCTGGCCGAAGAAGATAAACACCAAGGACGGCCTTGTGCGGGTTACCGCCGTATCGGCGACGACCCTCTACTGCGCTCACGACTCACCTCTGGCCAACAACAGCGGCATCTGGTGGACGACCAAGTCGGGCACGGGCTGGACCAAGCCTGACGACAGCGAGATTCCCAACGCCACAGAGGTAGGTGGCATTGCCGTTATGGGAGATATCGTCTTCTGCGGCACCTATGACGGAACGGTGTTCATCTCCAGCGACGGCGGTGTGACGGTGGAGAAGGTGGGCAAGAACGATCCTGGACTTCCTGGACCTGGCCCACCGACACTGGCTACCAATGACCTGAACTTCGCCACGAACGGCATACTCTACGCGGTAGTACCCGGCGCTACGGATCACGGTGTCTGGCGCACCTCGGTTGACCTGGATAACCCCGGCGACTGCACCTGGGAACGGATAGATGACAACCAGGACTCCACGGGTGCCGTTGTTTACGATGAGACCACCCTGGAATGCGGGGGACCGGCGATATGCCTGCCGTTTAACGGCATACTCTATGTCTCTGACGAACACGGAGTAGGAGCCGATACCGGCGGCCTGTGGCGCTGCACCAACCCCACCGCTGACCTAGACAGCATAACTCCCCCTTACTTCGAGAGGGAGAACAAGGGGCTGAATATCGGCGACGCAATGGAGTTTAGAAGCCTAGACCTGAAACCACCGAAACTGTCGCCAACACTCTTCTACGCCAATGGCACTGCTGCCAATTACTGGGAGCAGATAGTGATGTTCACCGATATCCTGAACGCCGGCGTGCCACTGGCTTCCCCTGAGGCGGATGCCACCGGAGTTGGGCTGCTACCTGAGGGCTACGTATATCCCGAGGTTTTCCTAGCCTGGCAGGAGATGGCCGGCGCTACCAGCTACCAGTACCAGGTGGCTATTGACGCCGCCTTCAAGACCAAGGTAGCCTCTGACTTCACTACTTCACTGGCAACACCGGCGCTGAAACTCAATCCCAACACCACCTACTACTGGAGGGTGAGAGTAGCCGATCAGGGCAGCCTTATCGGCGCACCGCTGATTTCGCCTTGGTCTGAGGTCCGGAAGTTCAAGACGGCTATCGGTGCCTCTATGGCACGACCTGCCCTGCAGGCGCCATGGCCCGGCGAGCCCGATGTTCCTCTAAGCCCGACCTTTGAGTGGTCTGGCATTGAGTGGGCAGAGGTTTACGAGTACGAGATCTCCCTTGACCCGACAACTACGGCCGGCGGTTACTTCAGCACGCCTCTGGTGGCTCTGGTCGGCACCGACTCTCTAGTCAGCACTGCCTGGAAGTGCGATACCACCCTTGATTACGAGACTCGCTACTACTGGCATGTGAAGGCTATTGGTGTTGATACCGATACACCGTGGAGTGATGTTGGTACATTTACTACCATAGGTGTACCGCCTGAGCCCGTAGAACCGGGAGGAGATATCGTAATACCACCACCCAACGTGATAACTCCAGCCTGGATCTGGGCGATAGTTATCATCGGCGCCATATTGGTTATTGCGGTGATAGTCCTGATAGTCACCACCAGGAGAGTACCCTGACGGTACTAACCTGTTAGGTAACTAAAAGGGTAACACCTTAAGCCAATACCGGAAGCCCCCCGCACTGCGGGGGGCTTCCCTTTTCCCCATATAGAACAGTATTCTAGGACTTGCGTCCAACATATGGCTAGAATTTGCCATATGGCGAAAGCATTGGCGGCAGCTCTAGGTCTTCTCCTGCTAATATTGAGCAGCTTCACCACCCCGGCTACGGCCGGCCCCGATTTGTTAAAGTGGTCGCGGGTTAATGTCCCCGCCGATGGCGAAAAGGGGGACTGGGGGCTGGCCTGGGGTTCCGATATACAGCACCTTATCATGGCCAACGACGGCACCCTGTACGCCTGCGGCCGGGGGCTGGACTACACCCTTTATAGCTCGGTTGACCATGGCCACAGCTGGCAGGCCAGGGGCGAAGTGGCCAACGACATTGTGGCTATAGCTATCGCCCCCAATGACGCCAGCCTGGTCTACTACGTCACCGCCTCCCGGGTCTACCAGTCCACCGACAGCGCCGAGAGCTTCCTGCCCCTGCCGGAGGGCCCGGGCGGGGCGGGGGGCAACAACATTGAAATTACCTCTCTGGATATAGCCAGAGATTTTGCCGAACCGGACAGCAACATCATCGCCGTGGGCACCAGAGATAAAAATGGGGGTGAGTTTGGCGGCGTCTACCTGCTGGAACTCGATAAACCCTTCGCCTGGACCGACGCCGGGGTGGGTAACTACGATGTTTATGACATCGCCTTTTCTCCCCATCACCCCGACGACGGCCAGCTGGTGGCGGTGGTCACCGACGAGGTTGATACCTTTATTACCAGCAAAACCGCTGACCAGGCGTGGGGCGCCGCTATCGGCAACGCCCGGCTGAATAAGGATAACTCGATAACTGCTGTTTCGGTAGCCGTGGATACTAAAGCCATCATCGTTTTCCCCGATGACTACAACTGCGATGTGCCCAATAGCGCCTGCGTCCTGTTTATCGGCATTGACGCCGGCAGTGAGAACGGCGATGTTTACCGGATTATGGGGAAAGCGGCACCGGGAAAGTCGCTGGCTATTGACCTCGACATAGGCCAAGCTGAATACGTTGACAATGTTGACGTCACCGGCCTGGCGGCTAGCGGCAAGGCTGACAGTGCTTATCTTATCGCCAGCGCCGCCGGCAGTACCGATATCTACCTCAGCCAAGACGGCGGCCAGAACTGGGAGAAGAGCGCCAAACCGCCCACCGGAGATGGCCAGACCTACCCGCTTATGGCTAACGGGCTGGTTTACGCCGCCACCAGCGGCACCGAGAGCGCCTTCTCCATAAGCCGGGACGGCGGCCTCAGCTGGAACCAACTAAGCTTTATCGATACCATCATCGAAGATATAGTTGACCTGGCGCCGTCGCCATACTACAGCCAGGATAACAGCCTCTTTATGCTCACCTACTATACCGCCGGCGCCCACAGCCTCTGGCGCAGTCTTAACGGGGGAGCCGATTGGGAGAGGGTCTACACCAGCGCCCTGGCCGATGTCGACGAGATTGACCGGGTGGCGCTTTCCCCGCAGTACTATAAAGATAACCCGGTGGTCTTCTTAGCCGGCCTTAGCAACGGCCAGGCGGCGGTATGGAAGTCAGCCGATAACGGGCAGAGCTTTAAGCGCAAGGCTGCCCGCTTCCCCATTGACTGCTGGGCGGTGGCCGGTGACGACAGCCTGTTTATCGGCAACTACGACGGCAGCAACGGGCGGGTCTACCTCACCACTAATAGCGGCCTGAGCTACTCCGACGGGGAAGTTGCCGGCAGCCAGCCGCTGAACTCCATAGTCTTATCCCCAAGCTACGATCAGGACGAGACCGTCTTAATCGGCAATAAGGACGGCCGGGTGTACTGGTCCGAGGATAATGGCGCTTCGTTCGAGCCGCTGCCGCCAGAGGCCGCCTCAAGCCCGCTGAACGGCACGGTAACCGTCGCCTTTGACCCCGGATACAGCGCCAACAGCACCGTCTACGCCGCCGGCGACACCGAGGGGGAGAGCATCTACCGCTTTATCATCGGCAAGAGCGAACGCTGGGAGGCTATCGACAGCCCCGCCGAGGGCATGCTCGGTCAGCTAATAGTCTCCGGCGAGGGCACCCTGTACGCCAGTAACTTTAAGGCGGACGGGGGCATGGAGCGCTGCCTTAACCCGAACTACTCCCTTGGGCCGACCTTTGAGACCGTGACCAAGGGGCTGGATGAGGGGGCTAAGCTGGCTGGGCTGTGGCTGGTTGAGCACCGGCTGTGGGCAGTTGACAGCGCTAATATGAGGCTGGTGAGCTACTACGACAGCCTGACCCAGCCGGTCAGCCTCACCTCACCGGGAGATGAAGCGCCGGGCGTGGGCACCCTGGTTAACGACACCGCCCGAAACATAGGCCTCGACTGGGAGACACTGGAGGGCGCCGACCAGTACCGATGGCAGCTTGACTACGACACCGATTTTTCCACCGTCCCCTTAGGCTTTGAGGGCGATACCAAGGCCAGCACCGCCCAGCTGCCCGCCCTGGAACCGGGCACCACCTGCTACTGGCGGGTGAGAGCCATCGAGCCGGTGTTAAGCCCCTGGTCGGATAAGTGGTCGTTTACCACCAGCATCGGCAGTGAGGTCCTGGCCCCGCTGCTGGAAAGCCCCGAGGCCGGTGCCAGCGCCGTTTCGCTAAAGCCTATCTTCCAGTGGAGCGCTATCGCCGGCGCCGATAGCTACGAGCTGGTGGTTTCCACCAAGATTGAACTTGACAACCCCACCATCCTCAAGACCGCTAGCTACGCCCTGGCCAGCACCGCCTGGCAGTGCAACGTAAGCCTGGACTACGATACCACCTACTACTGGAAGGTGAGGGCGGTAAACGGCGATACTCACAGCGCCTGGAGCGCCGTCGGCGCCTTCTCTACCGGGCCGGCGCCTTTAGAGGCGGAACCGCCACTGGAGCCGCCACTACCGCCACAGACCAGCGCTTTTGACTGGACGGAGTTGATTATGCCGATGGGGGGCATAATGTTCCTGGTCTTTATGATAGTGATGATGGCCATGCTGATTACCATGATAGTGCTGGTGATTAAAGTCTCAAAGCTGTAGGGTGGGGCTTATTGGGGGTAATCTAAGAGGAAAACCTGGGTGGTCTCCGGCAGGTTTGACTTGGAAACAGTGAGCTTGGGCTGGGGGGCAACGTCTTTGGCCCCTATCTCCTTGAGGAACCTTTCTACCGACTCCAGCTCTTTCTTAAGCGCCGGCGTCTGGTAGTGCATCGGGATTACCACCTTGGGCTCAAGCTGGCGCACGACCTCGGCCGCCACCGGCGCATTTATGGTGGAGACGCCGCCTACGGGAAGCAGCAAGACATCAACATTGTCTAATTCTTCGACCTGCTCCACGCTGAGGACGTGCCCCAGGTCACCCAGGTGGCAGACCGATATCTCGTCTATCTCCATATGATAGGCGGTGTTCTTGCCCCTCTTTTCGCCCTTCTCGCCGTCATGGAAGGTGGCTATCCCCGTAATCAGCACACCGCTGATTTCGTATTCACCAGGTCCCTTGAGCACCCTGGGCTCACCGCCGACACCCTCAACATAGGAGTGACCGGGGTGCTGGTGGCTGACGGTTACCACGCTGGCGGTGGGCTTGCCCAGCTTGTAACCCAGCTCCGGGGAATAGGGGTCGGTGATAACGGTGGCCTGGCTGCCCTTGATCTTGAAACAAGAATGACCCAGCCAACTAATTTCCATCGTCTAAATATAGCATAGCCGAGGCTGGCAATCAAATTTTTTGGGGGGCGGGAATAGCCCGGTTTTTAGCGTTTGTTCTGCTTCCCACCCTCCTACCCAATAGAGGTTTCACCTCTCTCACTGTGGGGGAAAAGGCGGGGCTAATCTAAGGGGGTGTTTAAGAGGGGTTACACCCCTCTTAAACATAAAGGGCGGCGGGTGGGAAAAGATAAAAAACGGGGGGAGGGGTAAAATATAGAGAAAAATACCCCCCATAGTATCTTGACAATCAGCCCCTAAAGTGATAAGTTAAAGCTATAATTAGCACTCTAAGGCTTAGACTGCTAATTATAGCTACGGAGGCGAAAATGCTATCCGCTAGAAGCGAGACAATACTAAAATCAATAGTGGGACAGTATATCGTAAAGGCGGCGCCGGTGCCGTCCCAGAGCATCATCAACGACTTCGAGCTGGCGGTAAGCTCGGCTACCATCCGCAACGAGATGGCGCACCTGGAGCAAGAGGGCTATATCACCCGCCCCCACTCCTCGGCCGGAAGCATCCCACTAGACAAGGGCTACCGCTACTACGTGGAGACCTTAAGCGACATCGAGCTGCCCCTGGCGGAGAGGCTGCTGGTGAGCCACCTCTTCCACCAGGTGGAGAGAGAATTAGAGGACTGGTTGAGCCTGGCGGCGACCCTTACCGCCCAGCTGGTGCAGAATGTGGCCGTGGTTACCCTGCCCAAGCCGGCCCACTGCCAATTCCAGCACCTGGAACTGGTCGCCCTAAAAGATTCACTGGCGCTGGTGGTGCTGGTGCTCCACGGGGCCATGCTCCGGCAGCAGTTGATAACCTTCGACCAGGCCATGTCTCAGGAAGATCTGACCGCAATCGCTAATAAATTAAACGACGCCTACGCCGACAAGACTAGAGCCAAGATTTCAGTCAATAAAATAAAGATGGTCGCCGCCGAACAGCAGGTGGCCGACTGCCTGCTCAAGATAATGCGGGACGAAGACGAGCAGGAGTATGAGCATACCAGCCTGGACGGGCTGCACTTCACTCTTAACCAGCCCGAATTCCGCCGCGGGGAGGGGGGGCAGGTCTTAATAGAACTGGTCGACGGGCGCAACCTGATGCGAACCATCACCCCCGAAAAGATGGGCGGCAGCAAGGTGCAGGTAATCATCGGTAAAGAAAACAGGGCGGAAACCATCCAGAAATACAGCGTGGTCATCAACAAATACGGGCTGCCCGAAGAAGCCGTGGGCGTTATAAGCGTGGTGGGGCCGACCCGCATGCCCTACGCCCGCACTATTTCGGCGGTGCACTATATATCATCGGTCTTAAGCCAGATGGTGGCCGAGCTCTACGGCAGAAAGCCAGAGGGGAATTAATTTAACAGGGAGTTAAAGAGGGGCTGTGCCCCCCTTACAAAAAAATAATTGGGGGTGGGGTAGATAATAATGATGCCAAGAGAACCCAAAGAAGAACAAGATAACGAGATAAACGAAACCCCAACCGGGGAGGTTGAGGCAGAGGCCGGCGAGATAACCGACATAGAAATCCTGAAGGAAACGCTGGCCGAAGCCAAGGCCAAAGCCGAAGCCAACCTGGCGGGGTGGCAACGCGCCCAGGCCGATTTCGTTAACTACAAAAAGCGCAGCGAGCAGGAAAAACAGGACTTAAGCAAATTCGCCAACTCGGTGCTGATACTCAACCTGCTGCCCGTCCTGGATGATTTTGAGCGAGCCTTCAGTTCCCTGCCACCCAAGATGGAAAAACTGAGCTGGCTGGACGGCATCAAGCTCATCGAGCGCAAGCTGTGGGCCGTCCTGCAGGCACAAGGGGTGTCCCCGATTAAGGCGCTGGGCGAGCCCTTCGACCCCCAATTCCACGAGGCGGTGAGGCAGGATAAGGGCAAGGAAGGGATAGTTATCGAGGAGGTACAGAAGGGCTACATGTTAGAAGACAGAGTAATTCGACCCACTATGGTAGTAGTGGGCAACGGAGAGGAGGAC
>JABMRW010000008.1 GCA_013202445.1 Deltaproteobacteria bacterium
GAATAGAAGCCAAGGAGGCCCAGAGAGCAAAAGAAGCCGAAGCCAGAGCAATAAAAGAGGCCGAAGAGGCCAGAAAAGAGGCCGAAGAGACCAGAAAAGAGGCCGAGGAAGCTAAAGAGAAGGCCCGAATAGAAGCCGAGGAAGCCAGGATGGCCAGGGAGACCGAAGCCGGGGCCAGCAGAGAGGCGGAAGAGGCCAGGAAAAAGGCCGAGGAGGCCGGAGATAAGGCCCGGCTAGAAGCCGAAGAAGCCAAGATGGCAAAAGAAGCCGAAGCCAGGGCAATAAGAGAGGCCGAAGAGACCAGGAAAAAGGCCGAAGAGGCCAGAGATAAGGCCTGGCTAGAAGCCGAGGAAGCCCAGATGGCAAAAGAAGCCGAGGCCAGGGCGATAAGGGCGGCCGAATCCGCCAAGAAAAAAGCTAAAGAGGCCCTGGAATCTAAAGGGGCTAAGCAGAGAGCCCGGAAAGCCAAGGATGGGTGGGAAAAAGTAAAGAGAGAAGCCGAACAGGCCAGAATAGAAGCCCAGGAGGCCAGGGCGAGAGCCCAGAAAGCCAAGGATGGGTGGGAAAAAGTAAAGAGAGAAGCCGAATAGGCCAGAATAGAAGCCCAGGAGGCCAGAGAGGCTAAAGAGGCCGAGGAAAAGGCCAGGAAATCCAGGGAAGACTGGGAGAACGCCAAAAAGGAAGCCGAGACCGAAGAGGCCAAGAAAAATGAAGAGGCCCGGGAAAAAGCCAGGAAATCCAGGGAAGAGTGGGAGAGGGCCAGGAAAGAGACCCTGGATAGTTAGCCACTAAGCAGGGAGGCAGGAAACATGCCAATTGTAGCGCTGGTTCTTATGTGTGTAGGCGGGGCTGGTCTTTTAACCAGCCTGATACTCTTCTTCACCTCCGCCGCCTGGGAAGACCCCCGTCTGGAACACCAGATGATGGGGATCTTTCTCATCGGACAATTTATTCTCAGTATCGGCATAGCCTACTGGCTGATACATTTGACCAACCTGGTGGGACAGTAAGTCAAAGCCTGGCTGCCGTGTTATAATTTCCCCTGCTATGCAGAAGACTAAAAATAATGAGCTGCCCGTCTTAGCCATAGACCTTGGCGGTACCAAGATAGCCGCTGCGCTTATATCGCCCGACAACCGGGTGATGGATAAAGCACATTCTCCCACCTTAGTTTCCGAGGGGCTTCAACCGGTTATTGACCGGATATTTTCCATGATTGACCATCTCCTATCTCAAGGTAATACCGACCCGGCGCAACTTTATGGCATAGCAATTGCCGCGGCCGGCGCCATAGATACTAATAAAGGATTGATAACATCATCACCGAACCTCCCCGGCTGGCTTAATATACCCCTGCGGGATATCGTAAGAAAACGGTACAGGGTTGATACCTGCCTGCTCAACGATGCCAATGCTGCCGCCCTGGCAGAACACCGCCTGGGGGCAGGCAGGGGCACGGCTAATCTTATCTATCTTACGGTAAGCACGGGAATCGGCGGCGGTATTATCATTAACGGTGAACTCTATTCCGGAATATCCGGCTGCGCCGGCGAGATAGGGCACATGACTATCGACGCTAACGGGCCGGAATGCAACTGCGGCAACACCGGCTGCCTGGAGGTATTAGCCTCCGGCACAGCCGTGGCCAGTGAGGCGAAAAGACGTATCAAACAAGGGGAAAGCTCCCGGCTCACCGATATTGTCTCCGGCGACCTCGAGGGCATTACCGCGGAAAAAGTTGCTATGGCGGCGCAGGGCGGCGACAGGTTAGCAATAGATGTAATTTCCAGAGCCGCTACATATCTTGGTGTGGGCATGGTAAACCTGGTTAATATCTTTAATCCCGAGATGATAATAGTTGGCGGCGGTTTATCAAAAATGGGAGAACTTTTACTCGGGCCGGCAAGACAGGTAGTAAAACAACAGGCTTTCCCACTATGCTCCGGCGCGGTGCGCATTGTTACCGCCGGGCTTGGTGATGAGGCCGGAGTGCTTGGCGCGGCTATTTATGCCCGCCAATTTTAGATAGCGGTCCTTCCGAAATAGAGCAGCAAGACGACGATAACAATGAGAATCCAGTAGAAGTCAGGGACTGGCCCCCACCACCTGTTGTGCCACCAGATTTTTCCCTTGCGGAAGCTCTTAATCCCATAATATGGATTAAAGACAAACCACAAGAAGTCTTCCAGCATAACCATTCCCAAATAAAATCCAATTAGAAGGCCTTCCAGCCGCCAACTCCACGAGGCAAAGAAAAGCGGCAGGTGAACCATGGCAATCAGGAATAGAGTCATAAAGACGTGGTAGCCGGTTATCGGACGTCCGCCCGTTAACTTAACGAGCCACCCCTTTTTTATGCGCCAGCAAGGCGCCTTTTCCGCCCAGCCATCCTTACCCTCAATCTGGATTTCCCACAGGGCAAGGATAAGGGCCATGAGAACCATGAAAGCTAAAAACCCTATAATCACTGCAATCCTCCTTTGCCCTATTATACTTCAGGTGTCCTATCTTTCAACCCGTTCATCCTGGCACGCAGCTACAAAGTTATGCACTCGACAGGCAGGTTTTCCAGTGAATTTATGCTGGTGGGGCGGTAAATCACAGCTAAAGTGGTCGGGGTGGGCGGACTTGAACCGCCGACCGCATGGTCCCAAAGCAAGCCGAGTAAAAGGCGGAGACCGCTTGCCTACTTTATGATACTATTCTAGAGAAGAGGCTCGGGGAAATCAAGAGGTGAATCAACAAACCGATGTATTGTGGCACTCGTAGTCTTATATCCTTAGTTGTACAATCTGGCTTTCTGTTTATTTATATTGTAAGCAAAAAGTTCAGTTCTTTGTATCCACTAGTACTTGGATTAGGCCAGGGATTTGACCGCCAGTTCAGATACGCTGGTGACCTCGATGCCAAGGTCATGGCGTTCGCTCAGTTCCTTAATCTGGTGGCGGCAATTGTCACAAGAGGTAACCACAATCTTGGCTCCTGTCTGACGGATCTGCTCTGCCTTGAGCTTTCCTGCCTGCAGACGGATATCAGCCCACTCCTCAACTGCTACCAGGCCGCTCCCACCACCACAACAGTAGCTATGTAGCCGGTTTGGAGTCATCTCTCGGTAATCGCTGGCCGCGGCTCTGATTACACGACGGGGTTCTTCAAAAATGCCGCCTTTACGACCTAGATTGCAGGAGTCGTGGTACGTTGTCGGCTGGCTGTTTTGGGCGGAGTCGAGATGCAGGCGTCCTTCACGCACGTATTCATCGAGAACCTCGATGATGCTGCGCACCTTAAAGGGAAGAGGGCTTCCGCGCCATTTCGGGACATCCCAGCGCATGGTGGTATAAGCGTGGCCGCACTCGGCGATGATTATCTCCTTAGCCTTGACCTGCTCTGCCTCTTTGGTGATGCGTTCGGCAATGTGTTTAGCCTTAACCCCATCAGCCAGGAAAACGGCGTAGTTGGACGCCTCAAACATACCCAGGGTCCATGATTCTTGCGCTATATTGAAAAGAACAGCTTGGGGAACGATGGTGTGAGCCCCGGCCAGGGGCACATAGAGCATACGGGCTCCTTTTTCTCCCACCGGTATCCGAGCTTTGGAACTGCCCAAGATGTCCTGGACTTCCTTCTCCAGATCTTTTATCTGGTCCAGGTAGATATCACGAAACAGCTCAGCGTTCTCTTCCTTGGCGATGGCAGCGTTAGCCAGCTCTACGAGGATATCCGGGGCATTCCCCGTGGCGGTAGCCACCGACCTTGTAATCCGCATGATTTCAGCTGTCTCCACACCAAAGGGACAAGCAAGAGTACACCGCTGGCAGAGTGTGCAACTGGAGAAAGCCGTCTCCGCCAGCTTGGACAAAAGATCCTCGGTCGTCTCTCCGGCGCCGAACCATTGCGGGAAAACGCGCCCCACAGGATCGAAAAAGCGCCGGTACAATCGCCGCACCAGCTCTGCGCGGTAATAGGGCGTATGCTCTATTTTAGGATTAGATTGATAGTAGTGACAACTCTCAGTGCATATGCCACAGCGGACACACACCTCCAGTGCCGTCAGCACTCTTCGGTCAACCAGATTGCCCAGCATTTCCTTGGCTATGATAAGCTTGTTTTGTTTTGTTTTAGTTGGACTATTCATGTTTCCACTTGAGTACGCCGCGACTTCCAAAAACCAGGCCTAAAAAGGCGCGTTCATAGAAGAAGTACAGAAAATGCCTGAGCTTGCCGAATGGCACATAAGCCATAGTTATACCTGAGATAGCCCAGAATGCGGGCAGGAACTCTATTTGAGCCGCTGATGCGGCGCCT
This sequence comes from Deltaproteobacteria bacterium, assembly GCA_013202445.1. Lineage (GTDB taxonomy): Bacteria > Chloroflexota > Dehalococcoidia > Dehalococcoidales > BS750m-G39 > JABMRW01. The sequence continues at coordinate 4,306 of JABMRW010000008.1, forward strand.
GACGCTAGAAACAGTGTCACCAGCGCCAGAGCGAAATAGTCATCCGGAGTGCTGAGGCGTCTCAAAGCGGGGTCGCTTAACCGCATCCCGAAGCCGGCAAATGTCAGAGCAGCGCCGAGGGCAAAAAGAGCCGCCAGGGAGACACGCAGCAGTGAAGGGAACTCTGTTAGCCATGGGCTGGCTATTAGAAATAGCCCCCCCACAAAGATGATGATGTGGAAGACGATGCCACGCAGGTAAGCTACCCAATGCCGGCGAGCGCTCTCCTTAGCCCAGGGGGCCATACCCAGGGTGAAAGCATAGAGGACACCTTGTCCTGGAGAGCCTTTGGTTGGCGCTATCTCAGCCTGGTAAGGCCGACGCTGGATAGCCACCATAATGGTCACTGTACCGGCCACAAGGATGGCTGCACCAGCCAGGGCAAGACCGGCTGTCACCATCGTCAAGAGGCTCATTTTGTCCTTTTGATGAAGAATCTGATTAGCTTGTCTTCTTTTTTGATGGAAAGGAGTTCGTTACCAGTGCTCTTGACCCAGGCAGGGATATCCAGGAGGACACCTGGGTCAGTGGCTGTGGCTTCCAGCACACCACCCACGGCCATGTTTTTGATTGCCTGGCTAACCTTGACCACTGGGATAGGGCAAAGAAGCCCCTCCAGATTGATAGTCTGATCCGATTTGATTTCCAGTGTCATTGTTATCCTCCTTGTCTTAAATAAAGAATGTCGCCCCTGAGTTGAAAGCCTCCTCCAACATCGTGGCTACGCCACAAGGTTCTCCTACCTCATCAATCAGGTCCTCCCGCCGTATTTCCATAACCTCCATACTCATCTGGCAGGGCATAAACTTAACGCCTAGTTCAATAGCTGTCTTGCGCAGTTCCTCAAGCGGCGTAATTCGGTGTGCATTCATCATTTGCTTGAACATCCATCGACCTATGCCACCGAAATTAAAGCGTGATGGCCCGATGCGATTGATACCGCCCCGATTTAGAAGTCCCATCATCCGGGCAAAAAAGCTCTTGCCTGTTAAGTTTCCTTTCTGGATAGCCTTCAGTCCCCAGAAGGTAAAAAACATAGCGCTATTCTTACCGGCGGCGGCTGAGCCAATAGCGATGTTAAAGGCAGCCATCACTTTGTCCATATCGCCGCTAAGTACGACCAGCGTTACTCCATTGCCATCTTTCATTTTTAGTTACCTCCTTTGACGTAATGGACTCTATAAAATGTCAGGGATTACCAATCCCAAAAATGCCTCTCTGGATGATTATTCAGCCCTATTTGCCAGGTTGTGTTGCCTTTCAAATTGGTCAGCTTGCACCTGCATTAACATCTTGATTGCTTCGAAGATTCTAGCGTCGGAAAGAGAATAGTAAGCACTGGCACCTTCACGCCGCATGGTTACCAGGCCTCGGTCCCTCATCAGAGCCAGGTGCTTAGATACATTGGCTTGTTGCAGCCCGAGACGCTCAACAAGCTCGCTGACTGATCTTTCGCCTTTTACGAGCTCGGCCATAATTAAAAGGCGATTTGCATCGGAAAGCGTTTTGCAGAATTGGGCATGTAATCGATATATAGCTACTCTTTCTATTTCTTCCATGTTTTGCTCCTAAGAATATATAACTATATGTTCATATATATCATAATTATTTTAAACTCAATGCCTTGTTTTGTCAAGCTATATATTGGTTAAACATTTTGACGAAACGTTACCAGAGTCCCTAGCTAATAGCACTTCCCTCCAGGTGGCTATCTTGAAATACAGGACATCGGCTAAACGCGCTCCGAAGCTGATACTGTGCCTCGACGAATCGGTAGCTATGGCTGCCGCCCATGGGCACTACATGGTTTCGGGGCAGCCACAGGTGGTTATGGTACATGATGAGTTGGGTACCCTTCAGGTAGGTGGAGCAATGCATAACGCGCAGTGGGGACGAATACCCGTCATCCTGTGGGCTGTGGAAATGCCCTCAGGCCAGCGAGTAAATTGGTTGAAAGAGCCTTTCGACCAATGCAGCATAATGCGTAATTGTGTCAAGTGGGATCATAAACTAGACAGTAATGAGAATATCCACGATGTTCTCCAGCAGGCTTTTCGAACCGCTTTTACCGAGCCCTGCGGCCCGGTTTATCTGTCTTACCCCCGCGAAATTTTTACCGAAAAGGTTGACAAGGTGACTATCCCACCATCTGCTCCGGTGGCAATATCGTCAACCGCACCGACTGACGATGACAGCCTCGACAAAGCCGCCGGGATATTGCTTGGGGCAAAAACCCTCTTATCGTGGCCGGCTATTCCGGTAGGTATCCTGAATCGGTGGCATTACTGGTAGAACTGACCGAGACTCTGGGCGCACCGGTGCTTTCTGGTCTAACAAGGATGAATTTCCCGACTACGCATCCCCTCTGTGCCGGAATCGAACAGATTGGGGGAAGCAGGAAGGCAAATCCCTACATAGCGGACGCCGATGTGCTCTTGGTCATTGACTATGATACGCCGTACGTACCGGCAGAGGGATTCCCCCGACCAGATGCTAAAATCATCCATATAGATATTGATCCCTTGACGCAGGGTAGACCTCTTTGGCACCGTGGGGCAGATATTTTTATTGAGGCTGACTCGAGAGAAGCCATACCGGCTCTAAATAAGATAATTCGCCAGAGACTAACTCCCGAAAAGCGCGCAAAATTCCGTGAACGCTTCAGTCAACTAGAGAGTAAGCACCAGAAAGAGCGGAACGAGTGGCACACTTTGGGGGGGAATAGTTCCAACCAGAAGCCGATCTCCCCGGACTGGCTCTGTCACTGTATAAATAAGGTTGTGGACGAGGACACAATCATAGTTAACCATACCATAAGCCAATCAGCGTCGGTAACTGAGCAGATTGAACGGACCAAACCGGGAACACTATTGGGCTGCGCTGGTGGTTCCATCCAGTTGGCATTGGGGGCTGCTCTCGGAGCAAAAATGGCAGCTCCAGATAGAACGGTGGTGAGCCTGATGACGGATGGTGGCTTTGTCTGGGGTTGTCCTGTTGCTACTCTCTGGTCTGCCAGTTCTTACCACGCTCCATTTCTATCAGTCATCTTTAACAATCAGTCATACGGTGTTATCAGAGGGATTGTCCAGAGGCTTTCTGAGACCGAACTCTCTGACAAGATGGCGTTTGAGGCGGGAGTAGATATTATGCCACCCCCCACCTATGCCTTGGTAGCTCAAACCTGCGGTGGTTACGGGAGAATGGTGGAGTACCCGGATGATGTTCTACCAACCTTAAAAGAGGCCATGAACCAGGTTCGTAAGGGGAAGCCAGCCGTGGTGGACGTCAGGCTAGGAAAGGGGTAGTGGTCCTATTTGTGTCCCATTATCGCTGACGGTCTACACTGGGCTAGCCGTTAAATTCGGTGCCCTTGAGGTTAAAGAGTTTACTGAGGTTTAGCCCTGGGTGACTACTGAGACAACGCGGAATGCCACCATTGCTGTAGTTATAGCTGGCTTCATACCTGCTCAGATTTGGCTGTTTGGTCAAGCCATGAGGTCTAATTCGTATCTATTTACCTTTGGCTTCTTTAGAGAACCATGAGGTCTAGCCTCTTAATTCCCTATCTATGGTCGGGGTGGGCGGACTTGAACCGCCGGCCTCAGCGTCCCAAACGCTGCGCGCTGCCAACTGCGCTACACCCCGCATACCAGAGTATAGCAATGCTGTGACTGGGGGTCAATCCGAAAGTTAAAGCGGGGGTTAATCCCGGCAATCGGGGCAGTTATCAAAAGTGCTCGCCGGCAGACCGGTCTCTTCCATCATATACTCAAGCTGCCTTTCCGGTATCCAGTAGCCGCCGCAGGTCTTGCACTTCTTCAACTTGAATTCCATCTTGTTGTTGGGCCAGTAAACGTACCGGGTATCGCCGACATCCTTGAAATCTATGGCACCTACCGGACAGACGTAAGCGCAGGAGCCGCAGCCGATGCAGACATCGGAGGGTTCGTAATATGGGGTGCCCATCTGCCGGTCAACCCCCCGATTGACCAGACTGATGGCGGAGACGCCGACAACCTCCTGGCATACCCTGACGCACAGGGCACAGAGCATACACTGGTTATCGTCCTTTTTAAAGCTCGTCTCCTCGACGCCCAGCCGCCGGGCCAGGTCCTGTATCTCCTTGTTATTGGGGCACCGCGCCAGAAGCAGCTCCATGAGCATCCTGCGGTTGCTGACCACCCTATCGGAGCCGGTCTTTACCTCAAGCCCCTCCTCCACCTCGTAAAGGCAGGAAGTTACCAGCTTTTGCCTTCCCCGCCGGGTGATTTCAACCAGGCAGAGGCGGCAGGCGCCGTAGGGCTTAACCGCCTCGTTGTGGCACAGGGTTGGTATGTAGATGTTATTGTCTTCCGCCACCTGAAGCAGTGTCTTGCCCTTTTCGGCTTTTAGCTTGCGACCGTCAATTGTCAGCGTAACCATCTCTACTGCCTTTACTTCCTTATTACCGCGCCCAGCTTGCAGACATCGTAGCAGGCGCCGCACTTGATGCACTTCTCCCGGTCTAAAATCACCGGCTTCTTCTTGCCCATATCGGTTATCGCCTCCACCGGGCAGTCCTTGACGCACATACCGCAGCCGGGGCACTTTTCTTCGTCAATGGAATAGGTGATGAGCGCCTTGCAGACGCCGGCCGGGCAGCGCTTATCCTTGATATGTGCCTCATATTCGTCACGGAAATAGCGGAGCGTGGTCAATACCGGGTTGGGTGCGGTGCTGCCCAAAGCGCACAGCGAGCTATCTACCAGGGCGGCCGAGAGCCTCTCCAGTAAATCAATATCGCTGTCCTGGCCCCTGCCCTCGGTGATACCGGTTAATATCTGGCTCATCCTCTTCAAGCCCTCACGGCAGGGAAGGCACTTACCGCACGATTCGCCCTCCAGGAAGTTGATGAAATACTCGGCGATATCCACCATGCAGCTATCCTCGTCCATGATAATCATGCCGCCGGAGCCCATCATCGAGCCCGCCTTATCGAGCTGGTCAAAGTCCACCGGCAGGTCCAGCAGGCTCTCCGGTATGCAGCCGCCGGAGGGGCCGCCGGTCTGCACCGC